>JAGWJK010000765.1 GCA_028865845.1 Rhizobiaceae bacterium | reverse complement strand
CGATCGAGAGAATTTCGCGAGAGAAGCCGCGCACCATGGCCAGAACGGCGGAGAACAGAATGACGCCGATAACAATACCGTCGAAAATCGTAATGGGCATTTAAAATCCACTCCAAGACTTGCCATATGACAATGGCTGCCGTCGGCCTCAGCGCATGATCCCTTAAATCAGAACCGATTTAAGAAAGGAAATCCTGCGCAATTCACAAGTGCTGCTGCGTCTGTCGAACGCGCTGCGAATTCATCTGTTCCGGTCGCCGCAAACAGCGGCAAATCCAAGGCTCAATTCTCGTCTTCCTCGCGCCGAAGCGCACCCTTCGATCCGGCAATGCGCGCCACCAGATCCGGCAGGCTGTCGATCTCGTTCCAGCGCCCGCCATTGCCCTTCGGCAGATCGGGGGAGGCGGCGGGGAGAAGCGCTGCAGAAAATCCCAGCTTCTCGGCTTCCTTGAGGCGCTGTGCGGTGTGCGCAACCGGCCGGACGGCGCCCGACAGGCTGACTTCGCCGAAATAGACGCAATCCGCTGGAAGGGCAAGACCGGCCAGAGATGAAACCAGTGCAGAGGCGACCGCGAGGTCCGCAGCGGGCTCGGAAATGCGATAACCGCCGGCAATATTGAGGTAAACATCGTGTTGGCCGAGCCGAACGCCGCAATGTGCCTCGAGAACGGCGAGAATCATCGACAGCCTGGCCGAATCCCATCCGACGACGGCGCGCCGGGGCGTGCCGAGCGATGTCGGCGCGACGAGCGCCTGTACCTCGACGAGGATGGGCCGCGTTCCTTCCATGCCGGCAAAGACCGCGGCACCGGGAGCCTTGGCGTTGCGTTCGCCGAGGAAGAGTTCGGACGGGTTGGCGACTTCGCGAAGTCCCATGTCGGACATTTCGAACACGCCGATCTCGTCGGTCGGCCCGAATCGGTTCTTTACCGTGCGCAGGATGCGATAGTGATGGCCGCGATCGCCCTCGAAATAGAGAACGGCGTCGACCATATGCTCGACCACACGCGGGCCGGCGATCTGCCCGTCCTTCGTGACATGGCCGACGAGCACCATCGCAGAACCCGTCTGCTTGGCGAAGCGGATCATCGCCTGAACACCGGTGCGCACCTGCGTCACCGTGCCGGGCGCGGATTCGGCAAGCTCGCTCCATAGCGTCTGAATGGAATCGATGATGACGAGATCCGGTCGCTTGCCCTCGGCGAGCGTCGCAAGAATATCCTCGACGTTGGTTTCCGCGGCGAGCATCACATCCGTATCGGCGGCCCGCAGCCGCTGCGCGCGAAGCCTGACCTGCGCCACGGCCTCTTCGCCCGAGACGTAGACGATCTTGTGCCCGCGCCGGGAAAGAGCGGCCGCTGCCTGCATCAAAAGGGTCGACTTGCCGATGCCCGGGTCGCCGCCGACGAGCACCGCCGAACCGCGCACGAAACCACCGCCAGTCGCGCGGTCCAGTTCCGAGATGCCGGTATGGATCCGTGGCGCTTCCTCGATCTCACCCGACAATGCCGTCAGTGTGACCGGCCGGCCCTTCTTCGGTGTCCTTGCCGGACCGCCGCCGATGCCGCCCATCGGATCTTCCTCGACGATGGTGTTCCAGGCGCCGCAGTTCTCGCATTTGCCAGCCCAACGGTTATGGATCGTGCCGCAGTTCTGGCAGATGAATTGTGTCCGGGCTTTTGCCATCTAAAACTTTTCTCGATCTTCAAGGCGTCAGTATTTCGGGGCGAATCGCCAACTGTCAGATAATGTGTTCGACGACAGATCAAAACTAATGATTTCCGCATCAACGCCGTTCGTGCGAGCCTTATGCCCGGGTTTTTCGTCTGATGGTGATGGATGTTTGATTATACGCTCGTGCACTGGGTCACGTTTCTGTCGGCGGCGACGCTGCTCAACCTGTCGCCGGGACCGGATATCGCATTCATTCTCGGCCATACGGTCAGAAGCGGCACGCGCTCCGGCTTTGCGGCGCTGTTCGGCGTCTGGAGCGGGGCATGCCTGCATGTGCTGATGGCCGCCGCCGGCCTCTCGGCAATATTGGCGACCTCGGCGATTGCCTTTTCCATGGTGAAATGGGTGGGCGCCGCCTATCTGATCTGGCTCGGCATCCAGGCATTGCGCTCGAAGGGCGAAGGCGCCTGGATCAGGGATGCAGGCCTCGATCTCTCCCGGGCGCGCATCTACCGGCAAGGCATCTTCGTTTCGCTGCTCAATCCGAAGGTCGCGATCTTCTTCCTGGCGTTCCTGCCGCAGTTCGTCGTCGATGGCAAAGGGCCAGCCTGGGCGCAGCTGTTGCTGCACGGCAGCCTGATCATCGTGGTTGCCGCCTTCATAGAGCCACCGCTCATTCTGCTCGGCAATCGTCTCGCCGGCGCGCTTCGCCGCAACAAGAGTTTCGGGCTGTGGCTGGATCGCGGGCTTGGCGCCCTGTTCGTCACGCTCGGGCTGCGGCTGGCGATCAGCACCCGCTGATGCAGCCCCGCGCCTTCGTGGCGATCGGCCTATTCTTCCGTTCCGTCGATGACGTAACGACGGTGGTGGCGAAGTCCGAGGCTGGTCAGCATCTCATAGCCGATCGTTCCGGCTGCGCGGGCTGCGTCGTCGACCGGGATATTGCTGCCGAAAAGTTCGACATAGTCGCCGGCGCGAACGAGATTTTCAGGGACGTCGGTAATGTCGAAGATCGTCTGGTCCATGGTGATACGGCCGGCGACCGGAACCTTGTGGCCGGCGATAAAGCCCTGGCCGCCCGGCAATCCCGTTTGGCGCAATGGTACGCCGCCACTCGATAGGCTGCGCATATAGCCGTCGGCATAACCGGCGGAAACGATCGCGAGCCGGCTGTCGCGGGTAAATTGCAGGGCGCGGCCATAGCTCACTGCTTCGCCGGCCTTGACATAGCGGGTCTGGATGATGCGTGCCTCGGCAGTGGCGACCGGCCGCATCGGATTATCCATGCCGTTCACCGCCTGGCCGCCGAAGGTGGCGATCCCCGGCCGGGTGAGGTCGAAATGATATTCCGGCCCGAGGAAGATGCCGGCGGAGTTCGCAAGGCTCGCTTCGACGCCCTCGAAAGCCGCGCTCACCTTGCGGAATTCCTCGAGCTGCTGCCTGTTCATGGGATGGGCCGGATCGTCGCCGCAGGCGAGGTGGCTCATCACCAGCACCGGCGCGAAGCTCGCGGGCCGGGAGACATCATCGGCAAGCGCGATCGCGTCCTCCATTGGTAGGCCGAGCCTGTTGAAGCCGGTATCGACCTGCAGCGCGCAAGGGTAGTCGCCGTAATCGGCAAGCACCGACATCCAGAAG
>JAGWJK010000764.1 GCA_028865845.1 Rhizobiaceae bacterium | reverse complement strand
GAGCCGTCTCCCACAGCTCAGGCCAAGGCAATATGCCGGCACCAACATCGCACCAACCGTCCTCGTCCTCATTTTGACCCGCCGGCGCCTGATCCTTCACATGCGCCGAGACGAGCAGGTGGCCGTATTTCGCAAGCCAAGCCTTTGGCTCTTCGCCGCCTCGCGCGATCCAGGCGATATCCGCCTGCCAGGTAAGCGGACTGCCTTCTGCGCCCGCAAAAAGACAGTCTAGCGGCCGTTCGCCATTCTCGAACGGTACCATCTCCCAATCGTGATTGTGGTAGCCGAGGCCAATGCCCTGCCCCTTGAGTCGCACTGCTATCTCGCCGAGCTCGGCTCCGACGCGGCGCCATGCATCCGCATTGCCATTGCGTTCTTCCGGCGGCAGTGCCGGCATGAATAGCTGCGTGATACCGGCCTCGTTGGCGGCATCGGCGGTGCGCAGCAGCTCGTTGCGAAGCATTGCCATACCAACATGACCGCTTGGTGCAGCGAGCTGGTGATGCGCCAGCGCTGCCTTCAAAGCCTTGGGATCGTCGAGATGGCTGCCGATGGTCTCGACTGCGGTAAAACCCGCCTTTGCGGATGCATCGAGCTGTGCGTCAAGCCCGCCCAGATGACGAAGCGAGTAAAGCTGAATCGATAGTATCGGCGGCATGAGGTTCCTCCCTATGCCAACCACGCCTCCCGCACAGCCAGCAATCCACGCAATCGATTGCGCGACCGTATCAGCGCAATCGATTGCGTGCAAGGGCATGATCGCATATTCATGTCCATCAGACACACGGCCACCGAGCATGGAAAAGCAATGCCTAAGCGAAAGGCGGGAGATAACAAACCGACGCGCAGTCCGACGATGGCGGATATTGCGCGCATTGCCGGCGTTTCTGCTGCGACGGTCAGCCGTGCACTGGCGGGCCTGCCCCCCATTACAGAGGAAACGCGCCAGCGCGTCGCACAGGCTGCCAAGGAAGCGGGCTACGCCGTCAACCGCCACGCCAGATCGCTGAGACTGAAGCGCAGCAAGGTAATGCTCGTGCTCATACCCAACCTTGCAAATCCCAACTTTCCCGATCTGCTGATGCATATTGATCGCGCTGCCTATGATTGCGGTTATGACATCATGATCGCCCATACGGCCATCGATCCCCATCGCTCCGACCGCTATGTCGACGAACTTTTGGCGGGCGGACTCGACGGCGTTCTGCTGACAGCCGACTATTGCCCGCCAAAGCTCCTCGAACGAATTTCGGCCGGCGCGCGACTGCCGATCGTGCGGACATTGAGCCCGACGCCGGCTCCTAACGGAATTTCGGGGGTCCAGATCGATGAAGAGAAGGCGGCCTACGATGTGGTCAACCATCTCGTCACGCAAGGCCACCGGCGGATCGCCCATCTCGGCGGCCCGCCAAAAGAGATCGTTGCGATCGCCCGCAAACGCGGCTGGGAAAAGGCGCTTGCCGATCATGGACTGGATGCAGGACCAGACCTTTACATTCCGGCCGGTTTTCTGATCGACGACGGACGGCGTGCCGGAAACGAACTCGGAGAACATGCCGCGCTGCCCGATGCCATTTTCTGCTCGAACGACGAATCCGCTTACGGCTTGATGGCCGGTCTCAAAAAACGAGGCCTGCGGGTGCCGCATGACATAGCCGTTGCAGGCTTTGATGATTTGAGCTTCTCGGCCGTTCTCGACCCACCGCTGACGACCGTCCGCCTCCCGCGCCAGGAAATGGCGGAAAAATCGGTATGGAAACTCCGCGCCCTGATCGAGGAAGATGCGCCAAACGATATCACAATCCTCAAGCACGAACTGCTGATCCGCTCCAGCAGCCTCCGCAGTTAGATGTTCGTTGTCTTCATCTTGGCTCGGCAATCGAACCCGAAAGGCCGCGGTTTCGGAGCGTGTGAGGGCGCGACGGATAAGTCGACATGTCTCAGGCGAAATGCGCCACTGACAATCAAAGCCGACATTCAATCATCTCGCAGCTGGGCGCGTTTCTTTAAAAAACAGTCGAATTGAGTTGCCATCCCTCAAATCTCGGGCGCCTAGAATCGAAAGTATTCCGTGTGTCCATTCATCTCGCGTGATCGGACGCCGTGCTACTCACGGCTGTTACCTGCGCCGAAAGTGATGAAGTAGCACCCATGCTTGAGGGGCCTCGCGTTGAGACCCGGCCGGCCAAACCAGCGATTGCCTTAGTTGTGTAATTTGCGATCTCCGTGGTTCATTCCCGAATTATCTCAAGTATTTTAAACGCTATACTTGCAAGTTTCTACAATAGCAATTAACCCTTTGGCTACCAAAGGTCGTGAGGGCGAGATGGCGGCAATTAATGGAACTTCCGGCAGCGAGACATTGAACGGCACCTCCGGCAATGACACGCTTGACGGTGCTGCCGGCAACGACCAGCTGTTCGGTGGCAATGGCAACGACACCCTCATTGGTGGCCTCGGCAACAACGTCCTCTATGGCCAGCTCGGCAATGACATCTTCAAAATGGAGGAGCGCCCGGGCGTCTATTATACGCCGAGCTTCGACACCATCGCCGACTTCCAGACCGGCGACAAGATCGACGTCTCCGCTTACGGCATTTCCAGCTTCGATCAGTTGAAGCTCATCTTCGAGACGGCGAACGGAACGGATGCTTATTTCGATGCCTACTACGGCGGTTACGACTACGCCGTTCAGATCACCAAGGTTGCCATCAGCAAGCTCGCCGCCGGTGACTTCATCTTCGATATACAGGGTGCCAAGGACGAAATCGGCACCAGTGACAACGACCGCATGTTCGGCAGCACCGCAAGCGACACCCTGAACGGAGCCGGTGGTAACGACCAGCTGTTCGGTGGCAATGGCAATGACACCCTCATTGGCGGCCTCGGCAATGACACCCTTTTCGGTGGTATCGGCAACGACACCATGATCGGCGGATCGGGTAGTGACAATTACATCGTCGACAGTGCCTCCGACGTGGTAACCGAACTTGCCGGTGAGGGCGCGGATACCATCCAAACCAATCTTTCCACCTATTCGATGGCAAAGATCGCCAACGTCGAAAACCTGACAGGAACGGCTGCGACCGGCCAGACCCTGACGGGAAATGCTCTCAACAACGTTATAACGGGCGGCAACGGCAACGACACGCTCATCGGCGGCGCCGGAAATGACGTCATGATCGGCGGAGCGGGTAACGACATCTACGGCGTCGATAGTGTCTCCGACGTGGTAACGGAGCTTGCCAATCAGGGCACCGATACCATCCAGACAAATCTTGCAACTTATTCGATCGCCAAGATCGCGAATGTCG
>JAGWJK010000011.1 GCA_028865845.1 Rhizobiaceae bacterium | reverse complement strand
GGGTGGGCCGACGCCGTCAATCCCCCGAGCAGGGGTGGGCAACGATCCGGCAATCCGAGCCGCCGGCATTGCTGCAGCGGGCCAGCGCCTTGGACTCGGCGAAATCGACGAACAGGTCGTAATCCGCACCCCAAGTGCCGTCGGCCGGGCTTTCGGCGAGCGCAACGCAGCCTGTAGCCCAAGTCTGCGTGTGGCAATCCTTGGCCTGCGTCAGGCACTCGGCCAACGCCACACGCTCGGCTTCTTCTTTCGATGGCGCAGCCCACGCGGTTCCCCAGGCGAGGGTGGTGTCCGAGATCGCCACGGCGGTGTATCGCGACGACGGCGTGACGTCGCAGAAGATCGTGTCATTGGCGTGCAGCTCGCCGTTTGGTCCTACCGGCCCCATCGCGACGCTGAGGTTGCAGTCGTCGGCATAAGCTGCGGTTGCTACGATCGGCGAGAATGCTGCGGCGCCCGGAAAGGCGGAAAGCAGGCCACAAGCCACGACGATATTGGTCAAAGTCTGAAATCGCTTTTGCATGTCGGTACCTCCAGGTTTTTGGCAACGACAAACATCTCTCATCTGCAGGCGCCGGCCGCCATTGCGCGGCATTGCCGCCGATTGCGCAGCGAAAAAGTCCTCCTATTCGCCATTGTTTGCAGCAAGTTGCAGCACTCCCGCGCAATAGGCGGAGGAGGCCCGCGCGGTTAGGTCTGAGGGGCGACGACGAGTGTCGTCACCGACAATCACGACTTCATCAGGAGGGTCAAATGTCCAGCAATGATAGTTTCCTTTCGGGCTTCGGTCCTTTCGCATTCGCCTTTCTCGCCATGACGGCGTTGTCGACACAGCTCGACATCACGAGTTTCCAGTGGATCGGTTACGGGTTGTGCGTCGCCGCCGTCCTCCTCGCCATTCATTTCGGTCATCGGGCGAGCGGCACGGCCCTGCTCGGCGTGACGATCGGCGGCTATATCATGGGTGCGGTCTACGCCACGGTCGGACCGGACCAACTTTCCATGCCGATCGAAAGCTATCCGGGCTTCTTCCTCACCTTCGTTGCGGTGATTGTCGGATTTCCGCTGGGCGTGCTCGTCCGCGTCTCCTTCAGCGGATCGGCTGCGGGGATTCCCTCCGCATTGATCTTCGGCGTGGTGAGCTGCCTCTACTTTCCGGTGGCATTGGGGATTTATGATGAACTCGGCCTGCCCGGCTGGCTGATCCAGCCCTTCAATCCCTGGTTCCAGTTCGGCGCGTCGATGCATTTGGACAACGGTCCCGGCCTGCTGCTTAATATCTTCGGTGCCTGCATCGCTGCAGGTATCGCGCTTCTGGTTCTCACCTGGCCGCTGTTCCTGACGCTGGGATCCGTGGCGATCGCCCTGGGAAAATCCGAACACTGATCTTTCGGATCGATCAGTTTCATCTGGACACGAGCGCATTCGTATATTGCTTCGTAACCGCAAAAAGCCTGGAGGTTGGCATGAGTGAAAGTTCAAAAAATGAAGCGCCGAAAAGCGCTGAGAAGCCGACCTCAGCCATGCCGTCTCGCGAACGTTTCGCGAGGCGGTTGGCCTCTGACGGCATCGTCGTTGCGGCGAGCGATGTGCTGCATGCCGAAGCTGATGAAAGCGGCATCGTCATCGTCAGGGCCGCAACCGCATCGGCCGTTGCCGGTCACCTCGGTTTGGCCGTTGCGATGAATGGTGCCGAGAGCCTGGCGGCCGGCAATCGAGGAACGATCGTCGCGCTCAACGACGTTCGGCGCGTTGCGCTCGGCGATGACGGCCTTGCCGTTGTTCGCAAAGGTTTCGTCGAGGGAGCGGTACTCGATCTCGCACCCGGCGCGGTCGCCATCTTCATGGACAACGCGGTCGATGAAGACAGGTTTTCCTATCGCATCGCAGTTGCCGAAGCCGATAGAACTTTGACCCATCTCGACTACGTCGGCTCCATAGTCGTGATGACACAGCCGGTAGGAACCTTTGGTTGGGACGAGGAAGAGGAAGATGGCCAGCCCTTTGATGGTCAGCCGGCAGAAGAGATCGTTGGGATCGATACGCCGGCGGCCTTCGATCCGCGCGAGGACAGGACTGTCCTCCGTGCGGCCGGCAACGCCCGCGGCCTGATGATGTGTCGCGGCGATGCTGTCGCTGCCGGCTTGAAGGAGGAAGACTATTGGGAACTTCTACGCGTAAGCGATGCGGAGGTTGACGGTGACGTCCCGCTGGGCGCCGTCGGGATTTCGGGTGGCGAGCATCTTTTCTCGGCGTTCCGTGCCAATATGCTCACGTTTCTTTCCGACCACGGTCTTGATTGCAGCGGCATCGCTGGTGCCGGTCTGACGGTTGGCGGAAATGATGCCGTGGTTTTTGCTTCGGAGTTGGGTGACGTGGCCTTGGCGGGGCGTGGCGGCTGGGCGTGCTGCGGATGCGGTACCGCCGAGGTCGGCGATACCGGCATTGCGGTTGCCGACGAGGGCGGTTTGGCATCGGCAGGCCACGGCGGCATCGCGTTCAGCACAGGCAAGAGAAACGGCAAGGCACTAAGTGGGGATCATGGATTGGCGGTGGCGCTTGGCCGCAACAAGCACGTGGCATCCGGATCGGGAAGTGCGGCCTACGCGCTTGGGCATGCCGAAATCGATGCCGGAAGCGACAGTATCGCGATCGGAGACAGTGCCAATATTCGGGTCGGTATGGGCAGCGTTGCGGTGACGGAGACGGGCTGCGTTTCCGGCAAGGAGGGAAGCCTTCTCGTCGCCATCGATCGGTCGTCCGGCATCACCCGCATCGCTGCCGGTGTCGTTGGCATCGACGGGCTGCAACCGGGCGAACCCTATCGCTTTTGGCAGGGGCGGTTGGAAAGGGCGTCGCTGGTAGCATCCGCTTTCGATGGCGTGGGGCACCGGCCGTGACACAGGACTGGACCCGCGAGAATAGGTCCTGGTACCGGCCGGATCAGTTGAATTCGCTGTGGCATGATTTTCTCAAAACGTCTATTTCTAGGATCCATGACGGGGATGATCATTGCCGTATCGAGGCCTTGGCGGGAGATCGTCAATCTTTCGGGCTTCGGCGGCCGGTTGGCTTTGCATCAGCGCAAAGAGAGAAGCGATCGATGGCAGCGAAAATTGCAACGTTGAACCTGAAGTGGAAGGCGTTTCGTAACTTCTTCGATTTTGCTCCTACCGATGCTGAACTGGCGCGCGGGGCTTTCGGGCTAGGGCAGGACAATGGTGCCCAGACCTTCTCCAAAATGCTGAGCGGCGATCAGGGCGTGCCGCTGGATACGCTGCAGCTGATGGCGGAGCGCATCAACAAGCAGGCTTTGGCGCACCGAGCGCTGCGATCGATGAAGGAGCCGCTGGGTCCACTCGCGATCACCGCTATAGACCTTGCGGAATCCTCGCTTTTCGATTTCGTGCGCAAGCTTGTCAGCCTGTCGCCGAACCCCGACCCCGACAGGCTGGACCAATTGCACCGGGATTTGATCGACGCCTTGGCGCCGCAGCCGGGTTTGAAGTCTGATGATATCAGCCTGATGATCGAGAGGACGACGAACGAACGGTCGTTCGCACCCTTCATGCCCGAGGGGGACGACGGCAATCCGACCGTCTTCGAACCAGGGCGGCATTTCGGGCAGTTCTCGATCAAGGGCGCGATGCCCGATGGTCGAGGTCAGCAGCCCTTTGCCTACGTCTTCCTGCGTCGCGACGCGGCCTCGATCGGCCTCAGGGTCTGGGAGCAACGCTTCCCCGAGACATTTCTTTGGATGGCCTCGCCATTTCCGCTGAAGGCCGTCAACGGCGTTGCCGAGCTTTTCCCGCAGCCGGTCGCAGTGCTGCCGCAGCCAGGCCGCTACCGGGCCGTCGCGGTGCTGATCCGGGATCCGCAGACTTTCCGGCGGATCGATCCGCGGCTTGATCCGCGCCGAAATACGGATGAAACGCCGCCGCCGGCGAGGCTGGACGAGGCGGCATCGATCCGGTTCCTGACCAATGTCAGCCGCGCGATCGAGCGGCGCGATCCGGCGGTGGCTGTCGCAATGGCGGATTACATCGTCGCCATGCCGTCCGAGCAAGAGGCGGTGTAGCAGCATCGTTTCGCGACGCTGAGACCGGAACGCAATAGGACGCAATGCTCGGCAATTGCCGCCGACGCCGCATCAGAACACCCTGAAACCAAACGAAAAGCCCTTGCGACAGGCGGGGCCGGTTTCACACAAGGGAGTTCGCATCTTGCGCAAGAATTTCATGCGTGCAGCAATCATTTTTGTCGCGCTCGGAAGCGTCAGCATCCAGCCGGCAGCGGCATCGGGACCGCAAAAGGCGCTTCTGTGCACGGGCACGAAGAATTGTGATCAGTCAGCCGAAGGCACCGTCACCTGGTCTCCGATAGCGATGAACTCCTTTTTGCCGGCCGACGGTATCCAAGCTGACGTCAGCATTCCTGACCATCAACTCGGTCTGACGGTTTCCTTCCGAAGGAATTTCACCGTATCGCTGCCGGCGAGCCATGTGATCGAGCTGACGTTCAAACAACAGCCGGCAAATGCATTCGGCGGCATTGCCGAGATCGAAGGCGTTGCCGCTGTCGGCGATAAGACCACGCCGCTCGCCGCCGTGCCCGCCAAGGTGAGCGACACCGTCTATATGATCGGGCTGGTCGACGCGCCGGATGAGCGCAGAAGCAATATGGCGGCACTGTGCCAGTCGAAATCGGTCGGTATCCGCATGAAGGACGCCGGCGGCCACGAACTGACGCTCCTTCTGGAGGAGGATGCGGAGACGAACAGCGCGTTCCACCAGATTTTCGCAAAATGAGCGGGACGGTCTCAACGATGAACCACAGAAAAAATGAATTGCTCGAACGGGCGCGAGGCCATGTCGCGTCGGATATCCTGCGCAAGGGAACGTTCGGCGACTACGCCGAGGGATTTTGCGGCTGCTCCATCGGCTGCCATCTCCACGACATCGTGACGGGCCGGGAGGCGTTCGCGGCGGTTGCGCAGCCGTGCCGGGTGGTCGCCGAATATTATGGATATCCGGAGTGGCTGGCGCAGTTTCAATGTTACATCTTTGAAAAGCTCCCCGACGAAGTGGGGAGGGCATTCCACATCGACATTGCCGCTGCAATCGCGGTGTGTCCCGCCGAGGTCGATTGGCAAACGGCGCTGCATCTATTTCATGTGGATGTCCTCCGGATGGTAATGCTCAGCGCTGGAGTGGCCGAACAAGTGGTTTCGCATGTGATCGAGCTCCACCGGCGAGCGCTGACCCAGGCTGTTGACGAACGCGAATGGGTGACGGCCGAGGTTGCCGCGCGTTCGTTCATGAGGTCGCTGGAATGGGACCCGCAAGATTACGCGACGTGGAAGACGATAGCGGCCGCAATGGCGGCTCAAGCGGCTGCGGGATCCGCGTCCTGGCCGGATGAGTACGACGCTGCCCGATCCGCCGCCGAGTCCGTCAGGCTGTCGGCTATATGGTTCGACCGATGGACGATCGACCCCTCGGATGTCGCCGCTGCAGCTTTGCGAGCCATCGCAGATATATCCCAACGTGATGGCGACCCGTAAGTCACCCTTTCGCAGCAACACGCCACAAGCCCGCACAATCGTCCTCCACGAGGCGGCGACGTACAACCTTCCCATCAAAACCGGAGGGTCTTAAAGCAATGAAATCCGTTATCTCCATCATCGCGACCGTTGCCTTCCTCGCTCTCGGCTGCGCGCTTGCCGCCAGTGTCGGGGCCAACGACATGCCGAACATGAATATGCTTGGCGACGGCGCTATCGCATCAGCAAAAACTTACGACGGCGATGCGCTCGCCGCTGTGGCCTATCCGAGCATGCTCCTTCGCGCGTCCTGCACCGGCAATGCGCCGGAAGTGGAGTTTTCCTATGACGTGACTTTGACTTCGGGCCCGGTCTACACGCATCGTCCGGGTGCTCTCGTCGAAGTTCGCCTAACCTCCGAAAAGCTGGGCGCCCTGTCCTTCCTGACCAACAAGTTCAACAGCAGCAGGACGAATGACTTCGCCGCCACCTATGTCGATCGCGATGCAGCCAGCGCGCAGCCTCTCGATGAGGCATTTGTGGTGTCGGGCGCTGCCGCTGCCAAATTGGCATCGGTACTCGAAACCAGCGACGGCATCGATGTCGCTTCCAGCAATCTCAAATACGACTTTGTCTTCGATCTCGAAGGAACCGCCGACGGCATCCGCCGTGCGCTTGCAAAGTGCCCCTCGTTTTGAGGGGCACGTTCTGCGCGTCGTCGTCTGAGCCGTGACACGCAATCTGACCGCTGCCGGTCAATGTTAGGGGCCAGGAAAAAGCAGCGGGATGTCTATCGGATATGCCCGCTGTCTTGGGAGGCGGACTAGGTCTCGAACGACCCGGCTGCCAGCGTGCTGACGAGCTGCGCCTGCCGCAGACAGTCGTTGACCGCATCGCGTGTCGGCGCGCCGGTTCTTCCGCCGAAGACCTGGCATTTGAGTGCGGCGGCGACGGAGGCGATGCGGATCGCCTGTTCGACCGGCTGCTGCTCGGCAATCGCCAGTGCGAAGGCGCCGTGGAAAATATCGCCGGCCGCAAGCGTGTCGATGGTATCGACGGCAAGCGCCGGCATATGGAGGACGTGGCCCTTTTCCTCGTCGAACCAACAGCAGCCTTTTTCGCCTGATGTGACGCAGATGAAAGCGTGGGAGAAGCGCTGCTTCAGGGCCGCGACGATGTCGGGCAGCCGGTCCTCCGTTGAGAGCCGTCTGGCTGCGGGCTCGGAAAAGACCGCGTGACTGGCAGCCGGCACCAGTAACTCCAGAATGCTTTCGGGCGCGACGTCGCCGTCAAGTATGGCAAGCTTGCCGGCGGCCCGTGCCGCCTTGAGTGTCCTCAGCGCCATCTGCGGCCAGCGCACGTCGACCAACACGGCGTCGAACGGCTCGATATCCGATGCGCTGACCGAGGGTACGACGTCATGAAGGCGCGGATCGTAGAAAGGAACGATCAGTCGCTCGCCGGCATCATCCACCAGGATCGTCGAGACCGCCGACCGGGCGCCTTCGACACGCACCATGCCATCCGTGTCGATGCCTGATGCCTTCAGATCCGAAAGGATGCGGCTACCGGTCTCGTCGTCGCCGACCGCGCCCCAGAGGCTTGCCGATCCGCCCAATTGCGCGACCGCATAAGCGGCACTCGACGCCATGCCTTCGGCGATCTGCAGCATGTCGTAGGGCAGGATCTTGCCTTGGCCGGTCGGCATCGTGCGAACGCGAAACAACGTATCGAGCACGGCCGCGCCGACGCAAAGCACACGCCGCGGCCTTCCCTCGGGTCGTTCGAAGGCTGCCGCCGAGATCATAGCCGCTTACCGGTCGCCTTGTCGAAGAGATGCGCGCTATCGGTGTCGATCGAAATCGAGACGGTATCGCGGAAGCGAATATCCAGCCTTTCGCGGAACAGGCACGAGATCGCCTCGCCGCCGCAATCGAGCTTGGCAAAGATCTCTGATCCGGTCCCCTCGACGATCTCGGCGATGCCTTTTATGCCCGTTTCGCCGACGCGAATATGTTCCGGGCGGATACCATAGACCAGCGGCGCGGCGCCCAATTGATCGGCGCGGGTCCCTTTCGGCAGAGGCAAGATCAGGCCCTTGCTACTGCGGAAGACGCCTTCCTCGATCCTGCCTTCGATAAAGTTCATCGAAGGTGAGCCAATGAAACCGGCAACGAATAGATTGGCCGGGTGGTCGTAGAGCTCGAGCGGCGCGCCGACCTGCTCGATCAATCCGTCATGCAGCACGACGATCTTGTCGGCCATCGTCATGGCTTCGATCTGATCGTGAGTGACGTAGATCGTCGTCGTGCCGATCCTCTGGTGCATGGCCTTGATCTCGCCGCGCATCTGCACGCGCAGCTTGGCATCGAGATTGGAGAGCGGTTCGTCGAAGAGGAACACCTTGGGATCGCGCACAAGCGCGCGGCCCATGGCGACGCGCTGCCGCTGTCCGCCGGAGAGCTGGCGCGGATAGCGGTCGAGCAGTTTTTCAAGGCCGAGGATCGACGCTGCCTTGGTCACCCGTGCGGCGGTATCGCCGGCGTCAGCCTTCTTGAGCTTCAATGCGAAGCCCATATTGTCGGCGACGGTCATGTGCGGATAAAGCGCATAGTTCTGGAACACCATGGCGATGTCCCGGTCGCGCGCCGGAAGATTGCTGACTTCACGCGCGCCGATGTGAATCTCGCCATCGCTGACCTCTTCGAGGCCGGCGATCATTCTGAGCAGTGTCGATTTTCCGCAGCCCGAAGGGCCGACCAGGACGACGAATTCGCCGTCGCCAATATCGACGTTGATATTGTGGATTACATTGACGGCGCCGAAACGCTTCTGAACATTCTGTATGCTGACACTTGCCATGAAAAAATTCCTCCCGTTCTTATAGCCGCGGTTGCGTCAGCCGCCCTTGACCGCGCCTGCCGTCAGGCCCGCGACGATCTGCTTTTGCGCAAACATCGTCAGCACCAGAACCGGCAGCGTCACGATGAGCGCCGCAGCGGCAAGCGGACCCCAGCTGACCTGTTCGAAGGACAGCATGTTGTAGACAGCGACGGGCAGCGTTCTGGTCTCGCGGCTTGCGAGCACGATGCCGAAAACGAAGTTGTTCCAGGAGAAGATCACCGAGAGGATGAAGGCAACGACGATGCCCGGCTTTGCGATCGGCAACGCGACCATCCGGAAAACCTGCCATGGCGTTGCACCGTCGATGCTGGCGGCCTCCTCCAGCTCCATCGGTGTCGTCTCGAAATAACCGATCATGATCCAGACGACGATCGGCACTGTCACGACCAGATGGATAATGATCTGGGGCCAGAGTGTGCCGAGCAGGTCGAGCCATTGAAACAGCAGAAAGAGGGGGATCAGGAACGACAGTCCCGGTGTCATGCGGGCGATCATGATGACCATTGCCGATCGTTCCGCCTTCAGCCGTGCGATGCCGTAGCCGGCGGGTACGCCGATCAGAAGCGCCAGCAGCGTGGCGGCACCCGTGACGAGAACCGAATTCCAGAAATAAAGGAAGAAATTGTTCTCCTGGAAAACCTTGATGTAGTTCGACCATGCGAAGCGTTCGGGGATGAAGATCGGCGGATAGGCGCCATTGTCGATCTCGTATTTGAGCGAGAGCGACAGCATCCAAAGAAAGAACAGCACGACCGGCGATACCATCACCAGCGCGACGAAGAACAGACCGATGCGATTGAGCGTCTTGCGTTTCATCAGCGTGTCTCCGTGTCCGACCAGTTCGCGCGCTGCCGCACCATCATCAGAACAAAGGAGAGGGCGACGATGATGACGAAGAAGACGACGGCCATGGCCGATCCGTAGCCGATGTCGTAGTAGGAAAAGGCCACGTTGTAGAGGTAGATGTTGATCGTCTCCGACGCCGTGCCGGGACCACCCTGGGTCATGGCGTAGATGATGTCGAAGCTCTTTATCGCGTCGATGCTGCGGATAATGACGGCGATCATCAGGAACGGCGCGATCATCGGCATGGTCAGATAGCGAAACTTCTGCCAGGCGTTCGCACCGTCGATCTCGGCGCTCTCATACGGTTCGCGCGGCACGGCGGCGAGACCTCCGAGCACGATCAGCATGATCAAGGGTGTCCACTGCCATGTCTCGACGAGCACGAGTGAGGGAATGACGGCGAACTGGCTGTAGATCCATTCCTGTGCGCCGACGCCGACGAGAGAAAGCAGATAGTTCAGCACGCCGAGCTGGGGATGGAACATCATGGTCCAGACGAGGGCGATCGCCACCGGCGTCGCCATCATCGGCATGACGAAAATGCCGCGCAAGAAGCCGCGCAGCGGAAATTGCGCATCGAAGATAAGGGCCGCGAGGGTGCCGAGAATGAGCGGCGCGACCACGGCGAGCACGGTGTAGAGGGTCGTGTGCCAGAGCGACTCCCAGAACCGCATGTCGGTCGCGAGGCGGAGATAGTTGTTCATCCCGGCAAAGACCTGCGGCTGGCCGAGCGTCCAGCTGTTGACGCTCATCCAGAGCGTGAACACCCAGGGAAACACGATCACTGCCGCAATCACGATCAAGGCTGGAGCGACGAAGGGCCAGTAGTTGGGAGCAAGCCGGCTCGGCTTGCTCCTCCTGCTTTTCTTCGCGCTGTCCGCCGTTGCGGTTTCGATGCTCGCCAAAGACATTATCCCTCGCTTCGCGCCAGCACCGGCTCGAACTGGGCAGTTGCCGTCTTCAGTTCGTTTGCCGGATCGGCGCCGCCGATCATGTTGGTCAGGCCGACGCCATAGATGTCGCGGAACTCGGTGACCGGGATGATGACCGGCAGGGCGAGCTGCGAAACCTTGCCCGAGCCGACGACCGCGTCGAGCCATGCGCCCGGCATGGTGACGCCCTGACGGACCTTGGTATCCTCGAGGATGGATTGGCGGAAGGGAACGCCGGCACCGGCTTGCAGCAGGCGAGCGCCCATGTCATGCGAAATGACCCACTGGCAGAACAGATAGGCGGCTTCCTTGTTCTTACTGGCGGCGGTCACGCCGATGCCGTCACCCGTGGTTGCGGCAGCCTGGGCTTTCGGACCCTTGGGCATGATGCCATAGCCGGTCTGGCCGACGACGCGGGACTTTTCCGGATTTTCGATCGGCGGTGCGAAGCCGACGCCGTCGAGCCACATGCCGATCTTGCCTTGCAGGAAGGCGGATTGGGATTCCGCCCAGTTGAAGCCGGAGACGCCGGGAGGCGCAGCCTTGGTCATCAGGCGCTGGTAGAGCTTCGCGGCTTCGACTGCCTCGTCGGACGTCGTACGCAGCTTACCATCAGGGCCAAGCGGCGTCATGCCGTAGCCGAGCATCAGCGTCGTCCAAACCGGCGTGTTGGCGTTCTTAAGCCCGCGCGCGACGAAACCGTAGGTATTGGTCGACGGGTCGGTCAGGGCTTCCGCGGCATGAACCATCTCATCGAAGGTGGTCGGATAGGAAAGGCCCTTCTTTTCGAAAAGCTGCTTGTTCCAATAGATGATCCAGTAATCGACAGAGAAGGGCAGGGAGCGCAGGACGCCATTCGAGTCCTTGGCGAACTGCAAGCCTGCTTCCGCAAAATCGCTTTCGGTCAGCGACGGATCGGTCAGGGACGGGTCCTTCAGGTAGCCGCTGATATCCGCGAGCCAGCCGCCTTTTTCAAACTGGCGCTTCTGAACGTGGTAGCTCAGGTGAACGACGTCGAAGCTCGGCTTGCCGGAGCTGAGCTCGATGGTCGTCTTCTGCCGCTGCTGCTGCTCCGGCGTCGCTTCGGCATTGACCTTGATGCCGGTCATGGCTTCGAATTCGCTCAGATATTTAAGGATCGTCTCGCTGCGCGGGCTCTTGATCAGATTGACCTCAAGCGTCGTCCCCGCGTAGCGCTTCAAATCGACCGCTGCGGCAGCAGGGCGCACGCCAAGCAGGCCGGCGGCACCGATCGCTGCCGAACCCGCCAGGAAACCACGGCGTGTCGGATTTAAGAATGAAGATGGCATGCTATTCCTCCTCTTGGTGCCGGAGATCTCCTCATCGCCGGCTTACGTTTATCTATATTCGAAGGGCGCGGTCCCTTGCGTGATTGATATGCGCTGCAAGTGCAGTGACGGCGTCCGCAGCCGAGCGCCGTTCGATGGCCTCAAGCACTTTCAGATGCTCCTCCATCACCGGACCGACGCGGCCATCGATCCGGAAGCGCTCCTGGCTGATCAGCCGCATCTTGATCGAGTTCACCCGGTAGGCATTCGAAATGATCGTGTTGCCGAGCGCATCGATGAAGGCATCATGCATGCCCCAATCGACCGCCTGGGCATGGTTCTCCAGCTCGTGGGAATCATTGCCGCTCTGGATTGCCTGGACGATGTCGCGATGTTGCTTCAGAAGCCCGGCGATCACGTCATCCGAGGTCGATTGCGTGAACAGCGCGACCGCTTCCTTTTCCAGGAACAGGCGCAGCTGGAAGGCTTCGCGAATCAGGTTCAGGTCGATATGGGCGATCTGCAGGCCGCGCTGGGGCACGGTCTTAATCAGCCCCTCCGCTTCCAGCCGGGGGATCAGTTCGCGGATGGCGCCCAGGCTGAGCCCGGTAAGCTCGACGAGACGCCGTTGCGAGACGAATTGGCCGGGCCGGACATCGCGCGCGAGCAGATGCCGGGTGAAGCTTTCGTAAGCTTTCTCCCTGAGCGTCGGCTGCTCGTCGATCCCGTCCATGTTTCCGTTTTCTCCCCGTCCCTGGCGCCCTAGGCGGCTTTCGTTCGGAAAAGGGCCTCGAACGCCAGAGCGAGCTGGTTGCGCCCTTCGCCGGAGATCGAAACCAGCGGAGGACGAACGGCAAGCCATGTGTCATCGTCCGACAACCGAGCGACCATGGCCTTCACAGCAGGTGTGACCGGATATTTCAAGAGCTCGGCAACGAAATCTTCAACTCGTGTGTCGTCGATGCCGTCTTCAGCCATCCGTCGCACCTCGTGGGGAACGAAGTTCGCCATGCCGGAGATGGCACCCTGGCCACCAAGCCTGACGCCGCGGGCAAGATGGCGTTCGTCGCCGATCAGGATAATGAGATCGCCGTGGGTTTTAAGAAGCGTTTCCGTATAAGGCCAGTCGCCGGAGGAGTCTTTCACGCCGGTGACGATGCCGGGAAATGCGCTTCTGAGCCGACCGATGAGAGCGACACTGAGCGGGACCATCGTCACGGAAGGGATGTTGTAGACGATGATGTCACGCGCCCGATCGCCCAATATGGTGAACACCGCGGAGAACCAACGGAAGAGCCCTTCGTCGCTGACATTCTTGAAGTAGGAAGGCGGGGCGAGAAGGATGTTGCGTGCGCCCCTGGCAAGCGCATGGGAGGCCTGGGCAGCTGCGTCCTCGGCGGCATCGACGAGTACGCCCATGACGATCTGCGATGGCGCAATGCCGGCATCGAGAAAGGCGGCGAGAATTCGTTCCCGTTCTTGGGTCCCGACCGACGAACCCTCGCCGGTCGTGCCGAATAGCGTCACGCTTGCGCAGCCCGCCGCGAGGCTGGCTTTTGCCTGCCTCAGCATCGCATCGACCGCGATATCACCTTTGTTATCAAAGGGCGTCGCTAGTGCGACCGACAAACCAAACCGTCCAGACAACTGAATTCCTCCACTGACTGTTCAGTTGATAGCATACTGACATGTTAGTTGTAAACGGACTTTTGAATTTTCGATTTCTCTCTGATGCTGGGTTCCTTCAGGAGCGGACCCGGCATGCGTTTTCTGTCGCTTCCGCTACCCTGTCGGTGTCGCCGGGAGACTTGCTGTTTCCGCGCGTGTGGCGATAAGATCGCGTCCAACGCTCATCGAGAACAGCATCCAGGAGGCAAGAAACGACATGGCTGACAGGCTCAGAGGCAAGATTGCGATTGTTTCCGGCGGCGCGACGGGTATGGGCGGAGCGGCCTCGCAACTCTTCGCAGCCGAGGGTGCGAAAGTGGCGATCATCGATCGCAACGGCGATGCCAGCGCCGCAACGGTGGATGCGATCCGGAACGCCGGCGGGATCGCCGAATTCTGGGTCGCGGACGTTTCCGATGAGGCGGCGGTCAATGCTGCGGTCAAAGGGGTCGAAGACACGTTCGGCGCGGTCACCGTGCTGTTCAATCACGCCGGAACGATCGTCATCAAGCCGTTCCTGGAGACAACCATCGAAGAATGGGACTGGCTGCACGCGGTGAATGTCCGCTCGATGTTCCTGATGACCCGCGCCGTGCTTCCGGGCATGATTGCTGCGGGTGGCGGATCGATCGTTTGCACCTCGTCTATTTCCGCTGTCGCTGCCACGCCGATGGAGGTGCTTTACGACACTACCAAGGGAGCGGTGCATATGTTCGCGCGGGCGATCGGCGTCGAGTTCCGTGACCGCAACATCCGCTGCAATGCCGTCTGCCCCGGTTTCATCCGCACGCCACATGGGCTTCGCGAGGTGTCCGAACTGCAGGCGCTCGGCGTCGACGTTTCCGACGCTGCCATTGCCGCGCAGCAAGGTCGCATCGGCGAGCCGGAAGATGTGGCGCGCGCAGCGCTTTATCTCGCCAGCGATGAATCGCGCTTCATCAACGGCGCTCATCTGTTCGTGGACAACGGTTTCACGGCGATCTGATCAAGGGCGTCGACACTCATCCCAGGCGTTCCAGGCTGAGGCACCGCCGATGTCTGTCTCGGCATCGTGGAAAGCGCGGCCAGATCTGCATTCGCTGCTGGCGCGTTCCAGCAAGCCATGGCATGTTCCACTTGCGCTGATCGGCGAAGCTCGACTAGTCATCGTCCGCACATCATCAAATCCAGAATAATCATGCATGGCAAGGCTGCGGGTGGATCGGAATTTAGGCAAGAGCTGGGGCATCGGTGTGATTGCGGCGATCATACTCACCACGATCATTCCACTGGCGGTCTTGCACACCCACCAGAAACTGATCGCCGCCGGCGTGCAGCCGGCTGAACTCGCGGCGAGTGGAGCGCAATCGGCGGCGGCAGGCAAGCAGCCTTGGACCAAATTCTGTGTCGACGGCCAACCCGTTTGCGCCGTGGAGCAGACGATCTATGTCGCCGATGCTCAGGGCAATTCGGCAGCGGTCATGCGGATTAGCATAGGTCCGGGCAGCGACAATCCGCGTCTGCATCTGATGGTCTACTTGCCGTCGAACATCCGGAAAGATCAGGGAGTGGGTTTCCAGATCGACAACGGTGTGCAGAGCCGGCTTACCGTCAATGACTGCAAGCCGGAAGCCTGTACGGTGTCGTTGATCGTCAGCGCTGGAGGGCGGGCTGCGCTAGAAACCGGCAATGTCATCCATATGAGCTTTACTGACGTAGGGAACCAGTTAGTCACGTTGCCGATCGATCTCACCGGCTTGTCCGCCGCACTGAAGCGCCTGGGCGTTTGAAAAAAGCGAAATTATGCCGACGCAGAAACCGTACCATCATCTCCTAGGTTTAGGGCTTTCGGCAATTTTCGCCTGCCTGCAGCTCCGACTTATTTTCATGCTTTTCGGCGGCGATTACAGGCGTGCGGCGGATGCGGCTCTCGGCGTGCTGCTCGGCCAGCCGCACTGGCGAACCTTTCAGGCCCGGGTGTTAGGGCCTTGGTTAGTCGATGTGCTGTCTAGCGTCATGCCAAGCTTTCTCGCGGCGCATATCGCCTTTTCGCTGCTGACGCTGTGGGCGATGGGCTTCCTGTCCTGGCGGCTCGGCTGGCGCTTGGGTAGCAAGCTTGGCGCCGGCATGCTCGGCCTCTTCGTCTTCCAGGCAAGCTTCGCCTTCATTCTGTCGCCGCCTTGGCTCTATGCCTGGGATTATGTCGACATCATCGTCTTCCTGCTCTTCGTCGATTTCGTCGTTGGGGGACGATCGTGGCCATGGTTCGTGGTGCTGCTTTCCGTCGGCGTCTATAGCCGCGAGACCTCTGCCTTCATCGCGCTGTGGATGGTCCTGGAGGGCGCTTACCGCCTCCGTGCGCAACGGACGCGAACGGCCGACGAGCGCCGCCATGACCTGGGCATGCTGATCGCCGGCCTCGTCTGCATGGTGTTGAGCGTCGTCATCTTCGAGACCATCACCCGCATGCTCTTCATTCAGGAAATCGGGCCGAAAATCTTCAGCGACGTACCGGGCGAAGG
>JAGWJK010000763.1 GCA_028865845.1 Rhizobiaceae bacterium | reverse complement strand
GTGCGAAGGTGGCGCTGACGGAAATCGTGACCGCGGCTCGATCTCCCGTGCCTGCCAGCGCCGCATAGCCGCCACGCAGATCGTCGAAGGCATTGGCCACGACCTTGGCGAAAGCCTTGCCCGCGGGTGTGAGCTCTATTCCCGTTCCGCGCTTGCGAAACAATTCGGTGCCGGCATGGTCCTGCAATTGATGCAACTGCTTTGAAACGGCGGAATGGGTGCGCCCAAGAATTGCGGCCGCTGCCGTCACCGATCCTGTCCTGAAAACCGCGTCGAACGAAATCAGCGAGGCGAGAGGGGGAAGCTGCTCCAGATGACACCTATATGTAACTTTTTCTCATAGAGAAAGTTATTATTATTCAATTTTTTTCGCAAGAAATAAGCGTATTCCTCTTACATCTCAAAATGGAAAGGACGACCAATGCACACGATCATCTCCCGCGACGCGCTCGACAGCAGGCTCAATCTGGCTTTTCCGGCCCGGATGCGACGTGCGGCTCCGTCTTTCCAGGCAGCACGGCGGATGACGGAGGTTCTGGGGCTCTGGTTCGGCCGCCACCAGGAACGCAAGCAGATGCGGCGTGAGCTGCCCACCCTCACTCCGGAACAACTCAGGGATCTTGACCTGACACACAAACAGGCCGAGGAACTTGCCAACAAGCCGTTCTGGCGCGAATGAGCGTTCTCTTTCAGCCGTTTATCAGCAAAACCTAAAGTTACAGGTGGAAAGAATCATTATGCCGTGACTTCGGCAATCCGCCGCAAGGTCTCGCATATCTCGTCGAAGGCTGCCCGAATCCGGCGGCTCATGATACGTCCACGCAGATAGCCGTGCACGAGTTGCGCATGATTGTGCCAGTGCGCGGAGACGCCTGCCTTCTCAAGGCGGTCGGCATAGACCTTGCCGTCGTCACGCAAGGGGTCGACATCGGCCGTGAATATCCAGGACGGCGGCAACCCGCTGAAATCACGTGCCTTGAGCGGCGCGCTTTCCTCGATTTCCTGCTCGGACGGTTGATGGCCGCTGGCATAGGCGTCGCGATAGGCGGCAAGATCGGATGTCCTGAGCAGCGGCGCCTCGGCGTTCTCGATGTAAGAAGGCCAGGAGAGATCGCCGCCCAGGCCCGGATAGATCAGAACCTGCGCAATCGGCATTGGACCGCGCTCGCGCCGCATCCGCAGCGACAGCGCCGCGCAGAGATTGGCGCCGGCACTGTCGCCCACCGCGATCATCTGTGAGTTCTCGCGCGAGCGCTGTCGCCAAACGGTCTCGACATCATCGATCTGGGCGGGATACCGGTGTTCGGGCGCGAGCCTGTAGTCGACCGCGGTCACCTTCAGCCCGGTATAGGCAGCGATTTCGGCGCAGACATCGTCATGGCTTTCGAGCGAGCCGACGACGAAACCGCCGCCGTGGCAATAGAGGATTGCAGGCTTCATGTCGTCGGTACCTGCCGGGAGATAGTGGCGAGCCGGAACCGCGGTTATTGTTGTGTCGACAACCTTGATGCCATCAGGCCGCTTCTGGCGAAAGACCGCGCACATCGCATCGTAGTTGCGGCGATTGTCCTCGGCGGAGGCGACGTTGGAATCCGCCGGATAGGACGCCTCCGTCCTGGCGATGAAGGCAAGGACCTCGGGATCGTCGATCATATCGTGGATGCTCCTGCTGCAAGACGCCGGTTCAGCCAATCCGGATCCATCTCCGGCACGCAGGCAAGCAGGGTTTTCGTGTAGCTCTCCTGTGGCGTGTTGAGGATCGAGCGCACCGGACCTGCCTCGACGACACGCCCGCCTTTCATCACCGCGCAATCATGAGAAACGGCGCGCACGGCGGCGAGGTCGTGGGTGATGAACAGGTACGATACGCCCGTAGTCTCCTGGATATTGCGCAGCAATTTCAGAATGCCTTCAGCCACGAGCTGATCGAGCGCTGATGTCACCTCGTCGCAGATGATCACCTTCGGTTCGGCCGCCAGCGCGCGTGCGATCCCGACCCGCTGCTTCTGCCCGCCCGACAATTCGGAGGGCAGCCGATCGCGGAATTTTGACGGATTGAGTTCCATGCGCTCCATCAGCTCGGTGATCTTTTCGTCGCGCTTGGCGCCTTTGAGGCCAAGGTAGAATTCGATCGGGCGACCGATGATATCGCCAATGCGCTGGCGTGGGTTGAGCGCGGTGTCGGCATTCTGATAGATGACCTGAATATTTCGCAGCATCCCCTTATCTCGCCTACGAAAACTTGCGGGCAATACGCTTCCGTCCAGCGCGATGCGGCCGCCAATCGCCGGCAGCAGACCGGAGATCACTCGCGCCGTCGTAGACTTTCCGGACCCGGATTCACCGACGAGCGCCAGCGTCCGTCCGCGATGAAGCTCGAAGCTGACATCGTCGAGAACCTTGTGCGTCCCATAGGCGGCGCTGATATTCTCGACCCTCAATACCGGCTGAGCGCTATCGGCGGGTGTAGGCTTCTCCGGCGCCTCCATAGCCCGCACCGACCACAGGCTCTTGGTGTAAATCTCTTTCGGCGTCGCGAGCATGGTACGGGTCGGCTGATCTTCGACCTCCCGGCCGCGCAGCAGCACCTTGATGCGATCTGCCATCTGGGCGACGACGGCGAGATCGTGGGTGATATAGATCGCGGCGGTGCCAAGCTGACGTACGGCATCGCGGATCGCCGCAAGCACTTCGATCTGCGTCGTCACATCGAGCGCGGTGGTCGGCTCGTCGAAAATGATCAGATCGGGCTTGCAGGCCATTGCCATGGCAGTCATGGCGCGTTGAAGCTGTCCACCGGACAATTGATGCGGATAGCGCCAACCGATCGTCTCCGGGTCAGGCAGCCGCATGCGGCGATAGAGCCCGATCGCCTGCTGTTGTGCCGCCTGCTTTGTCAACACGCCGTGGGTCACAGGCGTTTCCACGTACTGGTCGATCAGCCGGTGGGCAGGGTTGAAACTGGCAGCAGCTGATTGCGCGACATAGGCGATCCGTCGCCCGCGCAGCTTGCGCAGCAAGCTCTCGCCACGACCGATAAGCTCCGCGCCGTCGAACTGGACCGAGCCGCCGGCGATACGGCAGCCGTTGCGCGCGTATCCCATCGCGGCCAGGCCGATCGTCGATTTTCCGGCGCCGGATTCGCCGATAAGCCCGAGCACCTCGCCGCGATTGAGATCGATATCGACCCCATGCACGATTTCCGTCCAGGCTCCGTCGATCTGTGCCTCGATCTTCAGTCCGCGAATATTGAGAAGCGGCTTGTTCTCGCTCATCGGCTCAATCCTTCAATCCGCTGGAACGGTGCAGCATCCAGTCGACGACGAA
>JAGWJK010000762.1 GCA_028865845.1 Rhizobiaceae bacterium | reverse complement strand
GAGATCGGCAACATGAGCGGGGTCGGCCTGTGGCGTAATTCCGTGACCGAGATTGAAGATGAGCGGTCCCTGACAGAGATTGTCCAGGATGGCGTCGATCCCGTCCTGCAGCGCCTTGCCGCCGGCGACCACGCGCATCGGATCGAGATTTCCCTGCACCGGCCCTTCCTTCTGCAACTCCCGGGCAAAGGCAAGCGGCACCGACCAATCGAGACCGATGGCGTCGGCACCTGTCTTCCGGCGATAATCTTTCAACAGATAACCGGCACCCTTAGCGAAAGCGATGATGCGCGCCTGCGGACGCCTTGCCTTTACTGACGCGATGACGCGTGCCACCGGCTTGACGGCGAACTCCTCGAATTCTCTCTCACCGAGCACGCCTGCCCAGGAATCGAAAATCTGCACGGCATCGGCGCCTGCATCGATCTGCGCCACCAGGTAATCGGCGGATATCTCCGCAAGCAGCATCAACAGATGCTCGAAAGCCTTCGGATGCCCGTATCCAAAGAGCCGGGCCGGAGCTTGGTCGGGCGTGCCATGGCCGGCAATCATATAGGTGGCGACTGTCCAGGGCGCACCGCAGAAGCCGAGCAGCGTCGTCTCGTCGGGCAACTCCGACCGCAAACGTTCAACGGTCTGCATGACCGGCGCAAGATGATCGAGAACTCCATCCTGTCTCAACGCAAAAATTGCAGTCTCGTCGATTGGATCCATTTGCGGACCGTGTCCCTCGGAGAAACGCACATTGCGCTTCAAGGCATCCGGAATAACCAGAATGTCGGAAAACAGGATCGCTGCATCAAAACCATACCGCCGGATCGGCTGCAGCGTCACTTCTGCGGCAAGCTCCGGATTATAACAGAGGTCGAGGAAACTTCCGGCCTTGGCGCGCGTTTCTCTGTACTCGGGCAGATAGCGTCCGGCCTGACGCATCAGCCAAATCGGGGGAGGGGTGATCGTCTCTCCGTTCAACACCCTCATGATCTTCCGGCGCTGATCGCTCAAAGACGTTATCCCTATAAAAAATCAAACCTATATCTAAGGTTTCTATTTCTTAGAGTCGGTGACTATCAAGGATTAAAATCAATCCACGAACGATGCCATTTGTCGCGCTTCAAATGCGCTGCACCAAAAGATATCGAAGTGCTCATCGGACATGTGGAAACGTCGGTCATTCGATCAGCCTTTTTAAAGGCTTGCCGGAAATCCGACTGAACCCCAATCTGGGGATAAACTGTGCAGAAACCCAGCTTCGAAAAACTTGTCCACATTACGCACAGGCAGTATGGGGCGCATCCACCGGAATTCGAAATGTGGAAAACTCGACGGTTTTCCACTTGCCCCCGGCAGGGTGGTTCTCTTACCTCTCCTTTCTCCCCAGCTATCAACAGGCGATGGAAAGTAGCGTGGAAAACCGGACAAGCTTCTTTCATCTGCACCTGATTTCTGACTCAACGGGAGAGACTCTGATCTCTGCCGGCCGCGCCGCATCGGTGCAATTTCATGCGAGCCAGCCGATCGAGCATGTTTATCCGCTCATTCGCAATCGCAAGCAGCTGATGCCGGTGCTGGAGGCAATCGACCACAGTCCCGGCATCGTTCTTTATACGGTGGTCGATCGCGAACTTGCAGACTTCATCGATGAGCGCTGCCGGGAAATGGGTGTGCCCTGCGTTAACGTGCTCGAGCCGGTCATGAATGTTTTCCAGACCTATCTCGGCACGGCGTCCCGTCGTCGCGTCGGTGCGCAGCATGTGATGAATGCCGATTATTTCGCCCGCATCGAAGCGCTGAATTTCACGATGGATCATGACGACGGCCAAATGCCTGACGATTATAACGACGCCGACGTCGTCATTATCGGAATCAGCCGGACGTCGAAAACACCGACGAGCATCTATCTCGCCAATAGGGGTATCAAGACCGCCAATATTCCGATCGTTCATGGCGTGCCTCTGCCGGAAAGCCTGATCCGGGCGACCAAGCCTCTGATCGTCGGCCTGGTGGCGACCACCGACCGGATATCGCAGGTGCGCGAGAACCGCATACTCGGCGCCACCGCCGGCTTTGACCGCAGCGACTACACCGATCGTGCGACGATCTCGGAAGAGCTGAAATATGCCCGCTCCCTCTGCGCGCGGCACAATTGGCCGCTGATCGATGTCACGCGGCGCTCGATCGAAGAGACGGCCGCCGCGATTGTTGCCCTGCGTCCCAAGCTGCGCTAAGCGCTGCACATCATTTCTCTAAGGTTCGCCGATCATGACAGCGCCACTCATTCTTGCTTCATCGAGCCCTTTCCGGCGCATGCTGATGGAAAATGCCGGTCTGCATTTTCAGTCCGTCGCGGCCAATATTGACGAGCGTGCCATCGAGGCGCCGCTGGAGCGCGATGGTGCAGGGCCAGATGCCGTTGCGTTGGTACTTGCCAAGGCCAAGGCGAAAGAGGTGAGCGACCGGTTTCCGACGTCCCTGGTGATCGGCTCGGACCAGACCATGTCGCTGGGTTCGCAGGTCTTCCACAAGCCGAAGACGATGACGGATGCGGAGAACCATCTGCAAACACTCTCCGGAAAGACGCACCGACTGAACAGCGCCATTGCTCTTGCCCGTGGCGGCGACGTCATCTGGGAACATGTGTCCCATGCCAGATTGACGATGCGCCCGCTTTCGCGCGAGTTCATCCATCGCCATCTTGGCCGCGTCGGCGACAAGGCCTTGTCGAGTGTTGGTGCCTATCAGCTGGAGGCCGAGGGCATTCAGCTTTTCTCGAAAATCGACGGCGATTATTTTACCATCGTCGGCTTGCCGATGCTGCCGCTTCTGCAGCAGCTTCGTGAATTGGGGGTGATCGATGGATGATTCACGTGAAACATTGAGCCGCAACGCCTTCGTCACCGGCTATCCGGTGAAGCATTCGCGCTCGCCGCTGATCCATGGCCATTGGCTTCGGACGGCGGATATTGCCGGCAGCTACCGCGCCCATGAGGTCTCGCCGGAAGCGTTTCCGGATTTTATCGCCTCGATTAAAAATGGCACGAGTGGCTTTGTCGGCGGCAATGTCACGATCCCGCACAAGGAGATCGCCTTCAAACTGGCGGATCGTCCGGACGAACTTTCCGAAGAACTGGGCGCCTCGAACACGCTTTGGCTCGAGGATGGTTTGCTGCACGCGACCAACACCGACGGTCGTGGTTTCACGGCCAACCTTGATGAGCGTCATGCCGGATGGGACAGGACCGATAGAGCCGTGATCCTCGGCGCCGGCGGTGCCAGCCGCGCCATCATTCAGGCTGTCCGCGACCGCGGCATCAAAGAGATCCACGTG
>JAGWJK010000761.1 GCA_028865845.1 Rhizobiaceae bacterium | reverse complement strand
ATCCTTGCCAGACTGCTGCTTGAGGGCGGCAATGTCCGCCTCTCCCCGGATGAAACGTGTCTGCGGCCAGTGAGCCGAGGTCAGCGTGTTCGAGAGCACATAGTGCGGTGTCTGCTCGATGAAACGGGCCCATGCGATTTCAGCCGCCGTCGGCGGCGTGCCGTTGATCCAGGCCGGTGTTTCCGGCTCCTTTTGGATGCCGCTCCAGTATCGCTCATAGCCGGGATACATCCCGCCCCCGAGCAGGCAGGCGTCGATCTGCTGTGTGAGGCCATAGTCTTCCGACCAGGCCTCCACCCAGTCCGCGGCTCCCTCCGGTCCTTCTATTTTCCCATCGACGGTGATCTTCATCCCAGCGATCAGCTTGCGCATGTGAATCTCCCATCGTTTCGTTTAGGCTGGCATACGTTGGTCGTATTCCGTCTTCAGACGGCTCCAGCCGTCCCAGAATGGCTCCGACGCCGTGCCGGTGACGCGGGCGGACAGAATGTCGAGGTGCATGTGCCATCCGGCGCCGAACATCAGCATCGCCGCGCGATCGCCGAGGCGGCGGTGAGTGACGGTGAGCAGCACATCCGAGCCTTTCGGTTCCAGCTGGAAGGAAACGTCGCCGCCTCCACCCCAGGCGATCGTCAGCTTGCGAGGTGCATCGAGTTCTGTGATGCGGCTCTGCATCCTGTGCTCGTCGGGAAACCCGGATGGCCGCTCGCCGGGCGGATCGGTCAGCTCGTCATTGCGCCAGACAAGTTCGAAAGGCGCTCCGAGCTTCATTTCCATATCGCCGGCCGCCAGCCACTGCCGGCGCAATTCGCTGTCGGTAAGATAGGCCCAGACGCGCTCGATCGGACCGGGCAGAAGGCGTCGTATCGTCAGCGTGGTCGGCTCGGTGAGGACGCCATAGGCGCTCGGGGCTGCGAGATCGTTCATTGGTCATCTCCTTGTTTCGAGGGTTGGGGTCGGCTTTCGTCCTCCTTGCGGAGAAGTCGTTCGAGGACATCCAGACGGCTGGTCCAGAAGCGCTCGTAGAAGCCCAGCCACTCGTAAGCGCTGGCGAGCGGGCCGGGATCGAGGCGGCAAAAATGCGTACGGCCGCGCACCTCCCGCCGGAGCAGTCCGGCATGTTCCAGCACCTTGATGTGCTTCGAGGCGGCTGCGAGCGAGATCGCGAAAGGTTCGGCAAGCTGGCTCACCGTGCGTTCGCCATCGGCAAGGTCGTGAAGCATCTGCCGGCGCGTGCCGTCAGCGAGGGCGCGAAAAACGGAATTCATCTCGACTGTCTCTAATTCATCCATGTGGTTGAATATAGACTCGCGTCCTCGAATAGTCAACCGATCGGTTGAATGTTTGATCGCGGATGCTTGAATCAACGCTTTGTCGCAACGGACGGATGCCGTGGCGAAGGATTGCCGAAAGGAAAATCAGGCGTTTAGGCTCGCAACAAGGCTGAGAAGGCGGGCGATGGAAGATGCCCGCTGACCTTATGTTAGACGTCAGCACCATCGCAGGAGGGCATGAAAAACAGAGCAACGTCCTCAGGCCGGTGGATTCCGGCCTTGGTCGTTCCCGAGCGCGCCCTCAGTTGGCGAGAACGCGCGGCGAGGGGAAGGTGATTTCCACCAGGGTTCCCTCATTGGGGGCCGAGCTGATCGAGAAGGTCGCCCTGTTGGCATCGACCATAGCCTTGGTCAGCGGCAGGCCAAGGCCGGTGCCATCGCCGCGTTTGCGAGCGTTGGTCGAGACCTGACGAAAAGGTTTCATCGCCTGTTCGAGCTCGCTGCGGGTCATGCCGACACCGGTGTCGCGGATGCGCATGACGACGCTGCCATTGCCCTCGTAGGAGGTCGAGACGACAATCTGTCCGCCCGACGGGGTGAAGCGGATGGCGTTCGACAGAATATTGAGCGCGATCTGTTTGATCGACCTCAGATCCGCGACGACATTCGGCACGGCCTGCGACAGCGCGGTGCGGATGATGACACGCTGGCCGTTGGCCTGCGGCTGCACCAGCGCGACGGCCTCGGAAATCGCCTCGTTGAGCCCGACGGACGAAAAGTCCAGGTCCATCTCGCCGGCTTCGATCTTCGAGATGTCGAGGAGATCGTTGACGATATCAAGCACATGCCGGCCGGAGCGGCCGATATCGGCGGCGTATTCGATGTAGCGGGAATGGCCGATAGGCCCGAAACGCTCGCCGGCCATCATGTCGGAAAAGCCGATGATCGCATTGAGCGGCGTGCGGATCTCGTGGCTGACCCGGGCTAGGAAATCGGTCTTGTGGGCGTTGGCGGTTTCCGCGGCACGCTTGGCGCTACGCAGCTCTTCCTCGGTCCGCTTCCATTGCGTGATGTCGCGGATGACGGCGCAATAGCCGTTGGAGGAGTTAAGCCGTCCCATGGTCATGAACAGCGGTACGAAACCGCCCGAAGCCTCGCGTCCGATGACCTCGCGGCCATCGTTCAACACGCTGGCGACGCCATGGCCGGAAAGACCACCGAGATAGTTGAGCACGGCTTTCTGGCTTTCATGCGCAAACAGCATGACGAAGGGTTTGCCGCGGGTTTCCTGGTCGTCGTAATTGAACAGCGCGCTCGCCGAGCGGTTCATCGAGCGGATCTCGCCGTCGGCGCCGATGATGACGACACCGTCCGTCGCCGTCTCCAGCGTCGAGCGCAGTTCCTCCAGCTCCACCTGCAGCTTGGCGAGCTTTTCGACCATGCGTTCCGGACGCGCCTCTTCGGGCACGGGCTCCGGCGTGGGCGCTGAAAACTCCTGTCTGTCGAGCGGCATCAAGGCGAGCATGAGCGCGCTGCCGTCTTCCCAACGGATCGATTGCAGCCGTGCCGTCACCGGCACCAGGGCATCATCGGCACGAACCACCATCATCGAGCCCGGCCGCTCGGTCTTGCTCTCGAGGTCGTTGCGCTGCAACAGCGCATCCAGGCCGCCGACATGATCGAGCTCTTCCAGGCTTTCGTAGCCCGTCAGCCGCAGGAATTCCGGGTTGCCATGGATCAGCCGGTCGCCCGCATGCACCAGGATCGCAAGCGGCAACTGGTCGACGATCTCAGGCGACAGGCCGATATGCATCTTCACGCGCGGCGGAATGGCGTTGTTCAGGACTTCGAGAGGGTCGAAATCCTCTTCCGGCTCGCCGGCCTTTTGCGCGGTTTCCGCGGCAAGAATGGGCTCCTCCGTCGCCTGTTCGGCCTTGGCGGCAGGCTCCAGTGCCTCCGGCTCGACCTCCAGGGTTTCGTGCGTATCCGCCTCGATTTCCGCGTGTACCGGCTCGTCCGTCATGCCACTGCGATCGGCCGAGGCAGTATCGACCTCGTCAGCGATA
>JAGWJK010000760.1 GCA_028865845.1 Rhizobiaceae bacterium | reverse complement strand
ATGCCGTTCGCGGATCTTTTCCTGCAGCGATGCCGTCGCCTTGGCCATCAGGCCGATCTCGTTGCGCATCTCCACATGCGGGATCGCAACCTTCACATCCTCATCCGCAACCGCCTTCAGCGCTCCGTGGACGTCCGTCAACGGCTTGGAAATATTGCGGATGACCACCAGCGACGCACCGATGGCGACTATGAAGAGAACTAGCGACTGCCAGAGCGTCGTCCAGATCTTTGCGTTCACCTGCGCGTCGAGGTCGTCCATATAGACGCCGGTGATGACGACGATCTTCCAGGGCTCGAAGGCACGGGCAAAGGCGGTCTTGCGGAACAGGGCATCGGCCGGATGGCCAGGCTTGCTGGCGTAATAATCGGTGAGGCCACCGCCCTGCTGGCCGAGCTTTACCAGATCCTCGCGGTAATAGTGCCCGGTCGGGTCCGGCTGCCCCTTGTAGTTCTGGCCGACCTTCGACTTGTCGTAGTGGAAGATCATGTTGATGTCGTAATCGTAACCGAAGAGATAGCCGTCGGGCGTGTATTTCATGCCGTTGACGACGGCATAGGCCTGGGCCTTGGCCTGTTCTTCCGTCAGCTTACCGGCCTGTTCCTGTGCGTAGTAAAGTTGGAGCACGGAAAGGCCGGATTCGACCTGCGTGCGCAGCATCTCGTAGCGCTCGTTATAGATCGAGTCGGCGGCCGAACGGATCTGCAAATAGGTGGCGATCCCGAATGCGACCATGAGGCCGGTGACGAGCATTATAAGCTGTGATGAAATCTTCAGGTTCTTCATGGAGCCCCGCAACAGTAAGACCAAATTTGATCCCGGTGCGGTTTCCTACCGCCTGTACGACTGCGTCAGTTGAAAAACGGACAAATCTACTGCTGCTAAAATGACATGCTGCTGCCGGTAATATTAAGATTGACCTTTTTGATCTAATAAAACTTTAACCAAACCGGTCGCCGCGAACTGAATCGGCGGGATGAGGGCATATTTCTCGCAAAAGACCATCCGTGCGGCAGCGAGAACCTGGTTCAGGCGGTGAAGTTCTCGGAAGACAACGACCGACCGGGCGTCATGGGTGCGCCCATTGCTGCAGCGCAGCCGTCACCTCGCGGATCACGCTTCCCCAGTCGCCCGGTTGCGGCTGGCGGAACAGCCGGGCGGTGGGATACCAGGGGCTGTCGGAGCGGTTGAGCAGCCAGCGCCAGTCCGGCGTATGCGAAAGCAGCAGCCACACCGGCTTGCCCAGCGCGCCGGCGAGATGCGCGATCGAGGTATCGACGGTAATCACAAGGTCGAGCCGATCGATCGCTGCGGCCGTATCGCCGAAATCGTCGAGACGGTCGGAAAGGTCGGCAATATCGAGGACACCTGGTATTGTGCTTTCGAGTGGCTGTTTGTGCAGGCTGTAGAAGCTGACATCCGCAACAGCGGCGAGCGGCGCCAGCGCGCTTGCAGGCATCGACCGGTCGCGGTCGCGGCGATGGTCCTTCTGGCCTTGCCAGGCAAGACCGACGCGGCAATCCAGTCGGGCCGGAATGCGTTGTGTCCAGGATTTGCGATCCGTAGGCGCAGTGAGGTAGGGCATGGAAGCCGGAATGGTGCCGACCTCGGTGCCGAACACATATGGCAGGCTCATCAACGGACAATGGAAAGCGAGATCGGGCACATCGGTTCCCGGAGAGATTACGCGGGCCACGCCCGGCATGCCGGTGAGCAACCGCGCCAGAGGTGCCTGAACCTCCAGGATCACTTCGCCGCCGAGGGCAGCGACAAGTGGCGCGTAACGGACGAATTGCAACGTGTCGCCGAAACCCTGTTCGCTTTGGAGCAGGATCCGAGCACCGTTCAGAGGCTCGCCGCTCCAGCGCGGACAGGCTCGGGACTGCGTGGAGGGCCGGCCATATTCGTGATGCGGCCACGCTGCGGCGTAGTCGCCTTTCAGCAGCAGGGCGAGACCGAGATTGTTATGCGTATTGGGTGCATGCGGGTTGAGTTCGATTGCGTGTCTGAGGCAGGCGATCGCTTCATCCAGCCGACCAAGGTCGCTGAGCGCCAAGGCAAGATTGTCGAGTGCACCGATATGATCGGGCTGGAGTGCCAGGACGCGTTGATAGATCGACACGGCGGCTGTCGGCTCGTTCCCGTAAAAGAGCGCGTTGCCATAAAGGAATTGTATGGTTGCATCGTCGGGCTTTTGCTCCGACGCCTGACGAAAGAAGGCCAGCACCTGTCGCGGCCGATGCCGGGCGAGCTGCGGCAGCTCGGTCTGGAGCGGAAGGTTGTCTGGTTCAACTGCCAGAGCTGTTCGGTAACTTGCCAGGGCTTCGTCGTATCGACCAAGCCGAACTTCGACCCCGGCCAAACTTTCATGATAGCCAGGAACATCGGGAGAGAGCGTCGCTGCCTTGGTAAAGCGGCTGCGGGCGCGTTCGACATGGCCCGATTGCAATGCGATCGTGCCGAGAAGATGTTCCGTGGCGGCGATGTGGGGCTCTGCCTCAAGGATGGTCCGGCACAATCTCTCTGCTTCACCCACCCGGCCGGCTTCAAGATCGGCCAGCGCTCTTGCGAGCATGTCTTCTATCGTTTCCACGCGCTGCTTCCAAAGGTATGCGTCGGCAATAATCGCGCGCAATGTGCCTGAAGATGGCGCCTCTGGAAAGAAGGGCGCATGCACAAAGCGATCTGTCGACGAAAGTCCCGTCACGTCCGCCCTACTAATCCAACGGGCCATATTTTCGGCAGCGCGCTTGATATATATGCGTCCATTGCATGGGTGATCTGACGGATCGGCGCTGTTCCGGAATGGGTGCACCCACTATATTCACATCATCGAAACGACGCCGGAACCAATCAGGGTTGCTAGCGTCAGACAGCCCTCAGGAAAGGGGATTATCATGAACGTAGCACGCTCCTTCAACAACTGGCGCAAGTATCGTCAGACGGTTTCCGAACTCGGCCGCATGTCCGCTCGCGAACTGAACGACCTCGGCATTGCCCGCTCCGAGATCCGCAGTGTTGCCCGCGCATCGATTGCTGGCTAACCGCTTAATTGCAGTTAACAATTCGTTAAACGCTCGCCAATCATCTGGCGGGCGTTTTTCATTTAATGCCTACGATATGGGCAAAAGAAGCGCCATTAGATGCCGATAAATCGCTGAGTTCCCGGATTTATGCATAGCTGCACTGCAATATTATATATATCAAATAATCATTATCGGCGTATGATCACAGTCATCGAAGTAATGCACCTCCTCCCGCAGAGCTTCGAATTTCAGGCGCCCCACTCCTCCTCCCAGGGTCGTCTGATGGAATGGCGACACTCCTCCTCCCAGTCGCCGTTC
>JAGWJK010000759.1 GCA_028865845.1 Rhizobiaceae bacterium | reverse complement strand
GGGCGACGCGACGGGCAATGCCGGGCTCACCGGTCCGTCCGAACCGCCGCCGGCGTGGCGCGGATTCCGGCCGTTTCGCGTGTCTCGAAAGGTACGCGAGAGCGCCAACGTCGCCTCGCTGGTGCTGGAACCAACCGACGGGCAGGCTGTTGCCGAGGCTCTTCCCGGGCAGTTTATCGTACTGCGCCTCAATGCTCCGTCCGCGCCGGCACTCCTGCGCAGCTATTCGCTATCCGGCGCGCCCAACACGACACGGTACCGCGTCAGCGTCAAACGGGAACCGCATGGTGCCGCGAGCGGCTATATTAACGAGACGCTGAAAGTGGGCGACATTGTGCAGGTGGGTGCCGCGCGTGGGAGCTTCACGCTGCGGCCGGGCGAGACGCCGGTCATCCTGCTGAGCGCCGGCATCGGCGTGACGCCAGTACTTGCAATGCTGCACTCGCTGGCGAACCAAGCGTCGACGAGGGAGATCTGGTGGCTGCATGGTGCCCGCAACGGCCGGGAGCATCCGTTTGTGGCGGAGGTTCGCGGACTGCTTGAGAAGCTTGTCCGTAGTCACAGCCATATCTGCTACAGCGCCGCCGATTCCGAGGACAAACCGAACGTCGATTTCGATGCTATCGGACGCCTGGACACGTCGGCACTGGAAAAGCTCGACCTCCCTCGAGACGGCGATTTCTATATCTGCGGGCCGTCGTCCTTCATGGATGAACTGACCGCTGGCCTCGCTCGCTCAGGCGTGGAGGCGGATCGCATCCACACGGAGAAATTCGGCGCGGGTTCGTCCATTACACCGGGAATAGCCGCGTCTGCGAGCCGGCCGCCGCATCTGCCGCCTGGGCTGCCAGGTTCGGGAGCGCTGGTTTCCTTTGCCCGCACCGGCCTCAACGTTCGTTGGGATCCGAAATTCCAGAGCCTGCTAGAATTGGCCGAGGCCTGCGATGTGCCGGTGCGATGGTCCTGCAGAACAGGCGTATGCCATACCTGCGAAACGGGGCTCGTGTCCGGCACGTTTTCCTCGCGGCCCGACCCCGTCGATTCGGCGGCCGACGGCAACGTGCTGCTGTGCTGCTCGCAGCCCGCCGGCGATATCGTCATCGACTTGTAACGGCCTGATATCCGGCCATCAAACCGCGCGAGAAAGTGGAGGACTTCAATGAGATCCGATATCGTCCCGGGAGCCGTCTTTCCAGACTATGAGTTGAGTGACCATACCGCGAAACGCCGAAAGCTTTCCGAGTTGCAGGCGCATTATCCGATGGTGCTCGTTCTCAGCCGCGGCAGCTTCTGCCCCAAGGATCGCCGTCAGCACGAAGGCTTGTTGCAGCTTCATCGCGAGATGGAGGTTGCCTATTGCAGGCTTGTCACGATCAGCACCGATCCTATTGCCGAAACCCATGAATTTCGCAGCGGCGTCGGCGCTCATTGGCCCTTTCTGTCCGATCCCCGGCGCGTCGTTCAGAAGGATCTCGATATCGCAGAATATACCGATCCGGTCCATAACCCGATGATCCCGCATGTGATCGTGCTGGAGCCCGGGCTCGTGGTTCACAAAATCTACAACGGCTATTGGTTCTTCGGCCGGCCGACGGTGGAAGATCTTCGCCAGGATCTGCGCGCCGTCGGCCAGAAGTGCCTGCCGGACTGGGACATTACCAAACCCGAACTCAAGGCTGCGTGGCAGGAGGGCCGCAAGGAACTGTTCTTTCCCTATGGCAAATCCTTCGTCGACACGCTTGGCGACTAATTTTGCCGGCGAAGTTTCCAACGGTCGACAGTTGCCGCATGTATGAACGCTCATGATATTGCCGCCGGAAGCTTTCGCCAGCCGAAACGAGCCATGCCAATCCGTGCTTGCTGCCATCGAAAATCGGCATCGGAGTTCAATTGGACGACGCAGCACAAGCGCTTATCTTCAGTATCCCTCTTCCAATTCCGGAAGCCTGGACCCATCGATCGTCAACCATCACGGGCATCCATCCATGACCAAAGGCTCTGATCTTCTTGTCGCCGCACTCGAGAACGAAGGCGTCGACCGCATCTTCGGTATTCCCGGGGAAGAAAACCTCGATGTCGTCGAGTCCATCCGCAATTCGTCGATCCAATTGGTGCTCACCCGCCACGAACAGGCCGCCGCTTTCATGGCGGCGACCTATGGCCGCCTGACCGGAAAACCGGGCGTATGTCTGACGACGCTCGGGCCGGGAGCCCTCAACCTGTCGACGGGCGCTGCCTATGCACTGCTCGGCGCCATGCCGATGGTGATGATCACTGGTCAGAAGGGCGTGCTCTCCTCCCGCCAGGCCCGCTTTCAGGTGGTCGACGTCGTCGCGTCGATGAAGCCGCTTACCAAGCTGACGCGGCAGATCGTCTCGCCGCAGATGATCCCGACAATGGTCAGGGAGGCGTTCCGTATCGCACAGGAAGAACGGCCGGGGCCGGTTCATCTCGAACTGCCGGAAGATATCGCCGCCGAAGAATGTCAGGAAATGGCAATGATCGCGCCGCATCAGCTTGAACTGCCGACCGCAAGCGACGCGGCCTTGGATCGTGCGGCCGCGCTGATAATAGCGGCCAAACGCCCATTGCTGATGTTCGGGGCAGCCGCTTCGCGCCCGCGATCGACCTCAGACATCGCACAGTTTGTGATCCGCACCCGCATTCCCTTTTTCACGACCCAGATGGGAAAGGGAACTGTTCCCGGGGGCACGGAGCTCTACATGGGGACTGCGGCACTGTCGGAGCGCGATTATGTTCATGAGGCCATCGAGCAGGCGGACCTGATTGTCACCATCGGTCACGACACGATCGAAAAGCCGCCGTTCATCATGGGCAAGGGCGGTCCCAACGTCGTTCATGTCGGCTACCAGCCGGCAACGGTCGAGCAGGTCTATTTTCCGCAATCTGAAGTCATCGGCGATATCGGCCCGTCGCTCAAGGCCTTGGCAGATCGCCTTGAGGGCAAGCTGCCGAATGCCGAGGCTCTTCTTCACCTCCGCGAACGTATTCTCGACCGCATCGCGGCACGCGCGACCGAGGATCGTTTCACGCCACAGCGGCTGGTCCACGATATTCGCGAGGTGATGCCGCACGACGGCATCCTGGCGCTCGACAACGGCATGTACAAGATCTGGTTTGCCCGCAATTACCGGACGCGGATGGCGAATACTTTGCTGCTCGACAACGCGCTTGCGACGATGGGGGCAGGGCTGCCGTCGGCGATGGTTGCCTCCATGCTCTATCCGGACCGGCGCGTCATGGCGATCTGCGGCGATGGCGGCTTCATGATGAATTCCCAGGAACTGGAGACCGCCGTTCGGCTGAAGCTCAACCTCGTCGTTC
>JAGWJK010000758.1 GCA_028865845.1 Rhizobiaceae bacterium | reverse complement strand
ATAGGAGGAAGGGACGTTCTCACGGCCGCATCGGGACGGTTCGCGATTTGCGTCGCGGAGGCGAGTGTTCTCACCACGCCATGGCAAGGCTCTTCGAGCGTTGCGGGGAGCTTAGCTATTGCGAGTGAATGAAGACAAGGTGGGTCGCGTTTGCGGCCCATCTTCACATCTTGAAGACGAACATTTTCTCCGCGGTCATTTCCTGCATCGTGTAGGGAATGCCGCCGATGCCGTAGCCGGATTCATGGCGGCCGGCAAATGGCATCCAGTCGGTTCGAAATGCCGTGTGATCGTTGATCATGACGGCAGAGGCGTCGAGGTGCTCGGCGGCGTAGAACGCCGTGTGGAGATCGCGCGTGAAAATACTCGACTGGAAAGCCACTGGTAACGAATTCGCCTCCGCGATTGCCTCGTCGAGAGTTCCGAACGGAAAAATGCAGGTCAGCGGTCCGAATACCTCCAGGCTCGAAACCTTGGCGTCCTTGGGCGGCCTCACGAGAACGGATGGTTTCAGCGTGGTTGCGCTGATGCGTCCGCCGCCTAGGTGCCGGGCGCCTGCGGTAACGGCCTCTTCGATCCAGCTCGCAACCCGGTCTGCTTCCTTTGGCGTGATCAGCGGACCAACCTCGGTCTCCGGCAGGGTGGGGTCGCCGACCCTCAGAGTTTCGACGCGCGCGGCAAATTTCTCCGTGAAAGCCTGCTCGATCTCTTTGTGCACATAGATGCGCTGGACGGATACGCAGACCTGGCCGGCATGGTAATAGCCACCCTTGGCGATCGGCTCGATGATACTGTCGAGATCGACGCCTCTGTCGACGATCAACGGTGCGACTCCGCCGTGTTCCAGAGCACAGCGAGCGCCGGGCGCGAGCTTCGAGCGAAGCTGCCAGCCGACATGAGCCGAGCCGATGAAGCTAAGAAAAGCGATCCTGATATCCGTCGCAAAAGCCTCGGAGAGACCGCGGTCTTCGGGAAGGAAGGTCTGTACCCAGCCTTCCGGCATGCCCGCCTCGTGGACCAGTTTGACCAGCTCGACGCAGTTGAGTGGTGTCGCGGTTGCTGGTTTGACGATGATCGGGCACCCCGTTGCGATCGCCGGGGCGATCTGGTGGACGACGAGATTTAATGGATGGTTGAACGCCGCGATAGCGGCAACGACGCCGATCGGCTCCGGCGCTGTCCAGGCACGGCGGTTTATGCTTGCCGCCGTCAGGCCCATCGGGATCTCGCGGCCTACCCAAGTTCTCAGCATATCCGCCGCGTTGCGGATGCCATCGATTGCGCGATCCGTTTCGATCAATGCGTCGGTGAGCGGCTTGCCGCCCTCGCGGGCGATCAGGCGGCCGAAGTCCTGGCGCCTGCCTTCCACCAATGCGGCGAGCTTGTGAAGGATTTCGATGCGCTGGTAGGGTTTGAGCCAGCCGGCACGGTCCTTGAACAGGCGTTGTGCAAGGCTGAGCTTCCGCTCGAGTGCTGCCGCATCATCGCTCTGAAGCGTGGCAATCGGAGAACGGTCGAATGCTTGAACAACTTCAATCATCGTGGAGCCTCGATCTCTAAGCACAGTGACCACGGATAACGGCATTGGCAAACAAAGGATGCCGCTGCCGGCAAGTCACCGTCCGGCACTGCCTGCCAATCTATCGCGGCCTTGCCCGTCACGAGAGTTAAGCGCCGTAATTTCCGGTAAATTCCTGGCGTTCGATTGGTGCGTTCGTCTGTGAAGTCCAAGGATCTGCTTGGAGCGCTTCAGATCGCTCGTTTCGAAACCATCTGTGAAGCGATCCACGGTCGCCTTCAGCAGCATGATCGCCTCGTCCTCTCGACCCTGCATTTCCCGTAGTTGCGTCAGCGTCAGGACGACCGGCAATTCGTAGCCAAGCGACGATTGCAGACGTGATACCGCGATCGCCCTGTCCAGCAGCACCTCCACATTCTCGATATCCGGCTCCGGCAGATGCAGCAGGATTTCCGCCTTGGTGCGGAGCAGAGTGGCGAGATTGTAAGATCCGCCGCGGCTGTCTGTGCGCTCCAACGCTGCATCGATGATCGAGATGGCATCGTCGTATTCGCCGCACTGCGCGAAGCTTTCAGCAAGAGCGCGCGAGGCGTCGCTTACCCAAAGATGCGGGCTGGTTATCGGGGTGGCCAAGGTGACGCCCTGCAGAATTTCGATGGCCTGTTCGGCTTTGCCGCGCAACAGCGTCAGCTCGCCTTGCAAGGCAATAGCGGCATCACGATGGACGTCGAAGGAATAGCGCTTGATCAGGCTCTGGAGCTCGTCGAGCAGGCGCGCGGCGCGGTCGAGCTGCCCGCAGAGCAGGAAGACCGGAATACCGAGCAAGAGGCAGGTGCAGAGCGAGGTCGGCGACGACTTGCAGTTCTCGATCGCCTTGGCGGCAAGCCTGATGCTTTTTGCCGGCTGGCCCCGCGTCCATGCGACACGTGCCTGCAGCACGGAGGCGATCAGATGGTGATTGTTCTCGAAATATCCGAGCCCTGACGCTCCGCTCGCGGCGTGATGGATCGGATTATCCAGATAGTTTGCTTCGGCAGCGTCCTGGTTTCCGACGTAGTAATGCGCGGTGCCGAGCATCCAGCTTGCGGCTCTCAATTCATGCGGTCTGCCGTGAGCGGCCGCTTCCGCCGCATAGGACTCCGCCATATCGAGTGCCTGCCTGAATTCGCCCGACTTCAGCATCAGCAGGTTCAGGCCTGCCATCAGGTGAAGCTCGTGCCGAGTGCTTTTCTGCTTGCGGGCAAGTTCGAGACCACGTTGAAGGGCTAAACGCACCTCATCCTCTGCCGTGGCGATGGAGCAGGCACTGATTGCAAATCCCTCCTGCAGAGCCAGTTCGATTGCTGTATCGAACAGCGTCTGCGGAAGGTTCGCCAGGGCGCGCCTGCAATACTCCCGGCACTCTTTCAACATGAGCTGATCGACTAAAACGGGGACCGCCAGAGCGGAGATCTCGGCAGCTATTTCGCCATCTCCGGTGTCGGAGAACGCCCAGCCGAGCGCAATGCGCAGGTTGCGGATATCCTGTTCCAAACGGTTTGCATTTTCCCCGGCATCCGCTGCTGGCTTGTCCCTGCGTGTGTAGTCCCTCATCCGGCGGCGATAGAAATCCGCGTGCCGCAGCCGCACTTGTCGTTCGTCGCCCGAGGCGCAAAGCTTCATGGCGGCGTAGCTCCTGGTGATATCAAGCAGCCGGAATTGAACTGGTCCTTTTCCCGCCTGCAGCGTAATCAAGGACTTGTCGATGAGATCGCTGATCGACTTGGCGACATCGGCGGCACCGGTTTCCTCATCCATCGTGACCGCAACCGCCGCATCCATGGAGAAATCCCC
>JAGWJK010000757.1 GCA_028865845.1 Rhizobiaceae bacterium | reverse complement strand
GAATAAGTCCTCAACGGTGGAAGACGGCCTCCCCTGGCGACCATCCGGTCGAGCACACCGAGATCCTCGAATATTTCCTGCGTACGGGGCTGAATAATCCTACCGCGCGATCCTTCGAAGGGGGCGACCGCCTTGTCTAACAGCAGGAAGGAGACGTTCCTCCTTGCGAGATCGACTGCCAGGGCAAGGCCGGCCGTTCCCGCGCCGCAGATGAGGACGTCGATGGACATGTCTGGAGACATTGTGTTTTCCTTGTCTTTCATGGAGCCGCGCGACCGCTGCGAAAGAGAGAACGGGTTCAGCCGTCGGATTTCGACCAGCGCCGGCAGAATGCGAAGATGTCTTCGGACTGGACGTCTGCGAGCCTCTCGATGATGACCTCAAGCGGCCAGTCCCACCACGCGATCTCCGCAAGCTTTTGCGCGATGTCTCGGCTGAACCGCTCGCGGATGGGCGTGGGCGGGAACGCCGACGACAACCGCGTATGGCGCGACGACCTTCGTGACGACCGCGCCTGCGGCGAGAACCGCACCATTTCCCACCGTGACGCCCGGCAGGACAATAACGCCATGCCCTATCCAGACATCATGGCCGATTACGACACGATCCGCCCCGCGCTTTTCGAAGAACTCGATGTCACGTTTGGCGTCTGCGGCGTAGTATTCCGGGCAATAGGTGAACCTGTGCATGGAGGGACGTTCGATAGGATGGTTTGGTGCTCCGAGCCGCACGTTCGCAGCGATGGCGCAAAACCGCATAATAACAGCGTCGGCGATGACGCAACGCTGGGCGGCATAGGAGAAATCTCCAAGTTCGGACCTGCTGACCGAACTTTCGGCGAGAACCTCGCCCCGATCGCCTATTTTTTTGTCGCGAACGCGTGGGCTCGGATGAATGACCGTTTCAGCAATTTTCCGCCAAGCTGGTTCAGAAAGGGACACCATGATGAATCCGTTGATGATGGTTGAGGCTACGAAAGGGATCGTAGGACCGTGCCGTCGAGCAGTGAACTTGCATGGGAGAGTGCAGCAGCGCAAAAATCCGGATCGTCGGCGGCCGCCCAACTGACGATGTAGAGCATTTCAATTAGGCTCCGATTGACCAGATTCGGATGTACGATCAGCTTCATCGCTCGCTCGCGGCCGAAGCCATCACAGAAGGCATCCGATGCCGCCCGGTTCGTGGCCAGCGTCTTGAAGACGAGGATCGCCAGATCAGCCCAGGGATCACCGATGTACGATTTCTCGAAATCGATGAGGCCAATGAACCGAAGCGGCCTGCCATTCTCGCCAGAGGCCACCAGAAAGTTGCGTGCCGAGAAGTCGTAGTGAACGAAGACCGACGGTGCTCCATTATGTAGATCGGCGTTGTCGAGATGCTGAACCGCCTGTCTGACCACGTCGACGTCACCTTCAGGCTTTCCCTCCAGACGCCTGCGTGTATGGACCCATCGTTGCCAGAGGGATTGCTCTTTCAGCCGGGGGGACACGAATCTGGAGCCATCCTGGAGCCTCGCCAGTATGGCGCCAACGTCGCGGTAAACCGCGTCGGTCTCAGGCGCATCTCGATCCATATGCCAGAGGGTTTCCCCCTTCAGGCGCGTTTGCAGGAGCCATTCGAAGTCTTCAGTTTCGCTGCCATGGGCGATGTACAGTGGGGCTGGAACGCCTATCTTCTGAAGGAACGAAAGAGAGGCCATTTCCTTCTCGCGCCGCTGTCTGGGATCGATATGGAAGATCTTCAAGACGAGATCATCGTTGATCGCGAAGACTTCGTTACGGCCGAGATAGGTTGATATCCGCCTGCATTGCACGCGCCCCCTAAGCACGGTAGCGAGCCTGGCGACGATGGTCGTTTCGGGGGTCTGAGCAAATTCTCTCATCGAATGAACCTGAGGCTGGGGTTAATCTAGGGTGCAACCAGGGTGATCAGAACACCTGACGTCCTTCCGTCCATACGGATCGCACGACCGGTGCCTGTCCGTTTAACCGGCCTCTGACGAGATCTCCGCGCAGGCCGACGGCGATGCGTCCTCGGTCGATGAAACACGCCGCGGCGGCAGGATTCAAGGAGTTCCTGAAACCACTTCGTCAGGCAGAACGATCAGAGCATTAGTCAAAATAAGTGACATATGCTATCGGCGGAAGCACTTGACATACTGATGTGATTTTCGTCCGAAACACGCATTTTGACACGATGAATCTTGACATCTTCTTGAATGTGGCGGTTTTAGCGGCGTGCGCTCGCTCCGAAAAGCACATATTCTTGACGGATTTCGTCAAATAATTTGACAGATAGATCATGCCCCGTAATCTGCCGCTGCTTTCGTTCCTTCCCGCATTCGAAGCAACTGCCCGGCTTGGGTCCGTCACGCGCGCCGCCAACGAACTTGGTAGGGTACACGGAGCGATATCCAGGCAGTTGCAGCTCCTTCAGGAGCAACTCGGCGTGCCACTATTCGAGAAGGTAGGAACGGGGCTTCGCCTAAATGAGGACGGAGCAGTGTTTTTTGCAGCGGTGTCGCGCGCGTTCGACGTGTTGGAAGAGTGCTCCGACGAGTTCAAGGCCAGACGCGGCGAGACTAGTGTTCATCTTGCCTGCAGTGCCACTTTTGCGATGGTCTGGTTGGTACCCCGTCTTTCCGAATTCTACCGCCTCTATCCGAGTTGCCGGGTGCAACTTTCGATGTCTTCGAGTGGGCAGGATCGCGGGATTAGTCGGACGCAAAATGGCGCGGACTTCACGCTCAGTTGGGATCGCTTGTCGAGACCTGTCGTTGACAGGCACTATATTCCGCTCGCACCCGTTTCCTTCGGGCTTGTCGCCTCTCCCGATTATCCGATCAAATCGAATAACAACGAAACGAACTTTGCAGTCCGCATCTCTCATGACCATATGAAAGGCCATTGGGAGAATTGGCAGACCGCGACCGGCCAAACGATCTCCGCGCCGAACGAAATTGCCTTTCCACATGTGCATCTCTGCGTAGGGGCAGCGGTCGCAGGCATGGGCGTCGCGCTGGTCGAACGGCGTTTCGTGATGAGCGAATTGCAGAGCGGAAAGCTCGTGGAGCGATCGCAGTTCCTTACCTACCCCGACGGATTCGTGGCGATGACGAATCCTTCTCGGCAACCGTCTCCTGCGGCAGACAGATTTCTCGATTGGTTGAAGAAAGCGTTCAAGGAAGAATAAGGATAATCGCCTATTCAATCGGCAACGAAATGCGCTCGGCGCCTCCGGGCCTTTAAGACTGTCTGGGTTGCTCTTGGACTGACTAGAACCCTCTAGTCACATCTCGCGGCGCTCAATTCGAGCTAAAGCTCTAACCAAAAAAAGCCTCTCCTCGCTTGATCA
>JAGWJK010000756.1 GCA_028865845.1 Rhizobiaceae bacterium | reverse complement strand
TTTCGACCTCAGGCAAGAAGATCGACGACAGGATGACTCCGAGAATGCCGACCGGGACGTTGATGAGGAATATCCAGTGCCAGGAGGCATAAGTGGTGATGAAGCCACCGAGCGGCGGGCCCGCAAGCGGACCGACGAGAGCCGGAATGCTGAGCAGCGCCATCGCCGACACCAGATCGCTCTTCTGCGTGGTGCGCACCAATACCAGGCGTCCGACCGGCGTCATCATCGAGCCGCCGAGACCCTGCAGGAAGCGGGCGCCGACGAACTCCAGAAGGCCACCTGAGAAGGCGCACATGATCGAGCCGATCACGAAGACGCAGATGGCGAGGCGGAAAATATTCTTCGCCCCGAAGCGATCGGCCATCCAGCCGCTGATCGGGATGAAGACCGCGAGCGACACCATATAGGATGTCAGCGCCAGTTTGAGTGTGATCGGGCCGACATGCAGGTCATTCGCGATGGCTGGCAGCGCGGTCGCGATGACCGTGGAATCCATCTGTTCCATGAAGAGAGCGACGGCGAGAATAAGCGGAACGATGCGATTCATAGGCGTATGCCTTAATGGTGTCGTGTCATCGGGGAAGGGGTCCACCGGAGGCGGGCACCCGCTCTGTAGTCCTATGTTCGGCCTCTGCCAATCCCCGAATCTGCCCTCCGGCGTCTTGGGGATCACGTCTTCGTGATGCCGCTTGCCGTCAAGTATAGGATACCAAGTTGACATATGCTAAACGCATAGAAATGCTAAACGCATAAAACGTCTTCGCGTTTATTAGCGGATTTGGATCGACATGTCATGGTCAATTTTGCCGCATGACGCAGCCGATTCGTTTCGTGGCTGCCAAGTCTATACCGGTGGCCAATGCCGATGCCGATGACAGGCGCAGCTTACGCTGCCACCACTGGAGAAAATGACATTATGACTGCTGTACTGCCGCCTGATACCCATCAGTTCAAGCTGGGTGCCTGCACCATCACTGTCGTCAAGGACGGCGCCAACGTTATCGACAATCCCTGGGAAACCTTCGGTTCGAACCAGACACCGGAAACGGTCCAGAAGCTTCTCGCACAGAATTTCCTGCCGACGGATAAATTCGTCAACAGCTATGCGCCGGCCATCATCGACACCGGCTCCGACATCATTGTCGTCGATACCGGCTTCGGTGCCGCCGGCCGGCCTCGCGGCCTTGGGCGGTTTCGCGAAGGCCTGCAGTCTGTCGGCTACAAGCCTGAACAGGTGACCGTCGTCGCGCTGACGCATTTGCACGGTGACCATATCAATGGTCTCATCGAGGAAGGCGCTGCGGCTTTTCCGAATGCACGCTACGTGACCGGCGAGATCGAATATGAATTCTGGACTGACAAGGCACGCGAAGGCACGCCGGCTGAGGCCGGGCAGAAGTCAGTTTTCGCCAACGTCGTTCCCTTCGTCGAAAAGATGACTTTTCTTAAGGAAGGCGACCAGATCGTCAGTGGCATGACCGCGATGCTCGCGCCCGGCCATACGCCCGGCCATCTCGTGTTCCATCTCGAATCGCAGGGCAAGCAGCTGGTGATGACCGGCGACGTCGCCAATCACTATATCCTGTCGCTTGGCCGTCCCGACTGGGAAGTCCGCTTCGACATGGACAAGGCACAGGCGGCCAAGACCCGCAACCGCATCTTCGACATGATCGCGGCCGACCGCATTCCTTTCCTCGGCTTCCACATGCCGTTCCCGGCCGTCGGCTTCGTCGAAAAGCAGCAGCTCGGTTTCCATTACGTGCCGAAGACCTACCAGTTCGACCTCTAGGACAATTCCAGGAAAAGTGCACAGCGGTTTTCCGTCCGGAATTGTGAAAAGACAAAAAGATTGAGCGGTTCTCGGCTTCCGTGAAAAGCTGAACCGCTCCAAGGACGGCCGATCCCTCCGCGAGCCGGGAAAGCAAGTGGAGACTGCAAGATTCAGGCCAATCTTCAAAGCCCGGTTATCCACCGGGCTTTTTTCCTATTCCCTTCCTGTCATAGACGTGTTACCAGCCCTCGCCAACTTCCAAAGCAATTCTTGCTCGATTGCCCGGGCGGACGATTCGTTCCGGAGCCATCCTGCTTTTCACAGACGAAGGAATTTGGCATGGCACGCATCATTGAAACTGCAACCGGCTTAGACGCCCTGACCTTCGACGACGTGCTCCTGCAGCCGGGACACTCTGAGGTCATGCCGGGTCAGACCAATATCGCCACCCGCATCGCCCAGGATATCGACCTCAACCTGCCGATCATCTCGGCGGCCATGGACACGGTCACTGAAAGCCGCCTCGCCATTGCCATGGCCCAGGCCGGCGGCATCGGCGTCATCCACCGCAACCTGACCCCGGTGCAGCAGGCCGAAGAGGTCCGTCAGGTCAAGAAGTTCGAAAGCGGCATGGTGGTCAATCCCGTTACCATCGGCCCGGACGCAACGCTTGCCGAAGCGCTGAGCCTGATGAAGGCACACGGTATTTCCGGTATTCCGGTGGTGGAAAAGTCGCAGCGTCTCGTCGGTATCCTCACCAATCGCGATGTTCGCTTTGCATCCGATCCGTCGCAGAAGATCTATGAACTGATGACCCGCGAGAACCTCGTCACGGTCACCGACGGCGTACAGCAGCAGGAAGCCAAGCGGCTGCTGCACAAGCATCGCATCGAGAAGCTGCTGGTCGTCGACGGCGAGGGCCGCCTGGTCGGCCTGATCACCGTCAAGGACATCGAGAAGTCGCAGCTCAACCCCAACGCATCCAAGGACGCGCAGGGCCGCCTCCGCGTTGCCGCCGCGATCAATGTCGGCGACGATGGTTTCGAGCGCGCCGAGCGCCTGATCGAAGCCGGCGTCGACCTCCTGGTCGTCGACACGGCGCATGGCCATTCGCAGCGCGTTCTCGATGCCGTCACCCGCGTCAAGAAGCTCTCCAATTCGGTGCGCATCATGGCCGGCAACGTCGCCACCTATGACGGCACGCGGGCATTGATCGATGCCGGCGCCGATGCGGTCAAGGTCGGTATCGGCCCCGGGTCGATCTGCACCACGCGTATCGTCGCGGGTGTCGGCGTGCCGCAGCTCGCCGCCATCATGTCGGCTGTCGAGGCGGCGCAAGCCGAAAACATCCCTGTCATCGCCGACGGCGGCATCAAGTTCTCCGGCGACCTTGCCAAGGCGATCGCCGCCGGCGCTTCCGCGGCCATGGTCGGCTCGCTGCTCGCCGGCACGGACGAAAGCCCGGGCGAGGTCTTCCTCTATCAGGGCCGCTCCTTCAAGGCCTATCGCGGCATGGGTTCGGTAGGCGCCATGGCGCGCGGCTCGGCCGATCGTTACTTCCAGGCGGAAGTGCGCGACACGCT
>JAGWJK010000755.1 GCA_028865845.1 Rhizobiaceae bacterium | reverse complement strand
CCTCCCTTTTCGTAGTAGTCCTGTTCCTGCGGCACCGGCATCGTGGCGATCGTCACGGGGTTGGAAGGCGCCCTGATGTCGACGACCCACGTATACTTGAGCGGTTCGACGTCGATGTTCTGCACGGCCTCGTCGGCAACGATCACCAATCCTCTGTCGTGTAGCGGCAGAGCGCTGTGCGTGCCACCAGCGAAGGGAGGATACCAGTTCCGGTGCGCGACGAGCTTGGGGTTGGTCTTGTCTTTGACGTCCAGGATCGTTAAACCTCCGTCGCGCCAACTTCCATACGCGACGTCGTCGACAACCACCGCATGATGCAGCGCGACACGGCCTGTCCAGTCCGACGTCTCACCACCTTCCTGCCACATGCCGGGAAGCCAGTAACGGCCGACTTCAACAGGCTTAGCGGGGTCGGCGAGATCAATGACAATCAGAATGTGATCGCTATAACCGTCCAGGAACGCTGACGCGTAGGCGTAGCGGTCGCCCACCCACCACACACGGTGCAGACCGAGGCCCTGGACACTCATGAAGCCAATCGCGCGCGGGTTGGCAGGATCGGAGATGTCATACACTCTTAATCCAGCCGAATAGTCTTCGCCCTGCTTGCCGAAATTCGAGCTATGTACGCCCGATATCGATCCACCATAGTAACTTTTCTCGCTATTATAGACCGAATAGAAATTAAACTCTTCGATGACCAACATCATGTCGCCATGGGTCTGGCAATGGATGGACCAAGACGCCGGATGCACCGGAAGGAAATTGACCGGCTTAGGGTTTCTTGGATCCTTAACGTCGATGACCGTGACGCCGCCACTGAACACGTGGCAGACATAGGCATGCCCTTTTGCCGCCATGACCTGGCACCCGTCCGGACGACCACCTTGATCGGAATAGCCCAAGAACTTCACGTTCTTAGAGCTCTCCGGCGCGATATCTTTCTGCATGTTCTTTCTCCGCCGTGTTTTGTAGAAGCCTGAAATCGTCAGGCGTTTCCGTTTACGAGCGTCGCGGCGCCTTCGCCGCTGACCATCGCCCAAAGATTGCGGGCGCCGCACCATCCCATGTTCTTTAGACCTTCGGTCGTCCAGGCCGCGGAATGCGGTGTGACGACGACGTTCGGGAGGTGGAACAACACGTCAGCGCTATCCGGCGGCTCAGTTTCGAAGACGTCGATCCCGGCGCCGGCGATCTTGCCGTTCTGCAGAGCTGCGCGAAGCGCTGGATAGTCTACCAGCCAAGCTCTACCCGTGTTGATCAGCAGCGCATTCGGCTTCATCAAATCGAACGCTGATGCGTCGATCATCTTGTGATTGCTCGGAGAAGGCGCGGCGTGCAGCGTGATGATGTCGGAACGACGCAGCAGCTCTTCCAACGTCACTTGGGTCACGCCTGGCATCGGCGACATCGGCATGGGATCGAAAGCTAGTATCTCGGCGCCCCAGCCTGCAAGCCGTTCTGCGACGCCTCGACCGATGCGGCCGAACCCTACGATCCCGATGGTCGCGCCCGCAAGCGAACCTGCAAAGATGTCGCCACGCCAGCCGCCGGCGGCCATGAATGCAGGCGTCCAATCCAGCAGTCGCTTTTTCAATGCGAGCATCAGTGCGATCGCGTGTTCACAAACAGGAACGACTTGAGTGTCGACAGGTGTGTTGCTCACCTTGATTCCGCGCTCGGTCGCGGCAGGCACATCGATGCTGTCGACGCCTATGCCGAATTTGGAGATGAACCGAAGCTCGGGGAGCTGCTCAAGGACTGTCTTGGTGAAGTGGGCTCCGCTTGCGCCCATCACCCCGACGAAACCCTTCGCCGCTTCGATGATTTCCTGCTCGGTGTACCGCTTGAAATCTTTTGCCCACATTGCTCTTCCGACACTGACGTCCAAACCTTGTTCGACGAGCCAGCGCACGGACTCCTGTGTAGGGTCGATCGACTCGAAGACGAAGACACGCTTATTAGGAATGTTCCGGAGACTCATTTTCGGATCACCCTCTTGCCGCTGCCACGTACTCGTCGCGCGGGGGCGAGAATACGTCGATCAACACGGCGTTTATGCCGTTCAGGGCGCGCGTCTTGCCATGCGGTACATTTCGGTCAATGCGACACATGTCGCCAGGATGCAGGATCAGAACCTGGTCACCGACAGTGGTTTCGACTGAGCCGGTCACAATGATCGTGAATTGCTCATGGTCGGTATGTGAATGGATAGGCGTTGGCGACCTGTCGGCTGGGATGTCCCATCTTACCAATGTCACACCTTCACCTTCGCACACTGTTCCCTTGAGATCCGGCCGAATCTGATGAATTGGGCTTCCATCGAGGGGAAAAAGAAATTCGCTCATTACGATTGTCCTTCAGTGATCTTGGGAATTGGTCGGTGGCTGCGTGCCACCGACCAACGGGACTTAGTTCACGCCCCAGATCTTCTTGTACTGGTCGCGATAGCCGTTATCCGGGTCGAACTTGTTGTCCTTGCCTCCATCGGCGTCGATGTTGTCTTTGGTGACCAGGTGGACCTTCGTGATGTAACCGCTCGGCTTTTCTCCTGCGAATGCCCGGTTCAGCTCGTCGATTGCCTGCCAGCCATGGAGATTCAACGGCTCCGGAACGGTACCAATCTGATATTCGCCCTTACGAATGCGCTCATAAGCGGATGCGCTGCCGTCGCCGGCCGAGATCAGGAACGGAGCCGCGTTCGGTGCGATTCCGGCAGCCCTAAGCGTCGGAACCGAAAAGTCGAAATAGAGGTCGTTGAATGCCAACACATAGCCCAGCTTGTCGCCATATCGCTGCAGAAGTGCGCTCATAAGGGACGGCATTCTCTGCGAGATCTGCGTGTAGGGTGCGTTCTCGATTGAGAGGACCTTGCAAGTATCACACGCCTTGATACCGTCTTCTTCGCCCTTGGTCTTGGTGTTGACGATCGCGAACTGCGGGTCTGTCAGCAGTACTGCATTCGCCTTGCCGTCACTATGTGCAACGGCGTATTTGCCCGCCGTATTAGCGATCTGGTAGGGATCCGTCGAAAGGTTCCAGAATACTTCAGGAACCTCGGGGATCGGGCCCGGTGCCGCTGCGGAGTGCCAGCTAACCATCTTGATACCCTGATCGGCCGCTCTTTTGAAAAGTGGCTTGAACTGCGAGGCGTCAAGACTGCCGATGATGATACCGTCCGGCTTGAGGGCGATAGCTTGTTCAAACGCAGCGGCTTCTCCCGAAGCTGTGTTCTGACCATCGATTAGCTGGAATTTCCAGCCGATTGCCGCGGCGGCTTCCTTCGCGCCTGCCGAGCTGCCTGCGACGCCCGCGTTTGTCTGAGTGTCCGCAACAAACACAATGAATTTGCCTTTGGCG
>JAGWJK010000754.1 GCA_028865845.1 Rhizobiaceae bacterium | reverse complement strand
CGCGTGAAAGCAGGGCGCTCACATGGTCGAGGACAGACGATGAGACACACGGTTTACTGCGTTCTTTGCGTGCTTTCGACACTGGCGCTGATCGCGATCGCGGCACGCTATGTCACCGATCTCTGGGTGCTTGCCTTCTTCGAGAGCCTTCAGACGCATATCAGCCTCTTCGGCGTAGCGCTGGCGCTGATTGCGCTCCTCTTTCAGCGGCATTGGTATGCCGTTTTCCTGTGTGCCGCCGGTGCCGTCCTTGCCGTTCATTCGGTGGTGATGCTGCGCGAATATGCCGCCACGCCGCCGCTCAACCCTCCTGCAGCCGCCGAGGCGGAAAAGACCTTCAAATTGCTTTCGTTCAACATCGAAGACAGCAATTTCGAAAACGGGGCGCGCATCGCCGACCTGATCGTCGGCTCGAAGGCCGATGTCGTGGAAATCTATGAGGCAGGACCGATCCAGTCGGAATTGCAACGCATTACCGAAATCTACCCTTATCGCATCGGTTGCGGCATCATGACCACGGACTGCGATTCCCTGCTGCTGTCGAAACGCCCCTTCCAGACCCAGGTAATGCGCAGCCTCGGCAGCCTGTGGGACAATCGCTACGTCACGGCGACGATCGACATGGACGGCCAACCGGTGAACTTCGTTTCGGCGCACCTCAGCAAACCCTATTTCGATCAGTTTCACACGATCGAGCTTGATATCATGAGCCCCCTCCTCAACGACATAAAGGGGCCACTGATCCTTGCCGGCGATTTCAACGCGTCGGTGATCGCGCCGGACATGCGCGATTTCCTTGCCGAGACCAACCTGCATCATGTATTCCCGGAACCTGCGACATGGCCGATCATCGCCGGCGCATACGGCATCACCATCGACCACGTTTTCGGCCGGGCGCCGCTGCAATTGAAATCCGTTCAGCAGATCCCCGATGCCATGGGCTCGAACCATTTCGGGCTCGTGACGGAATTCAGCGTCAGCCGGTAAGCTACTCCGCATCGACTGCGATGAAGCCGCCGGACTGGCGCGCCCAAAGCTCGGCATAGAGGCCGCCACGGTCGATCAATTCGTCATGCGTGCCGTCCTCGATGATCTTGCCCCTGTCGATGACGATCAACCGGTCGAGCTTGGCAATGGTCGATAGCCGGTGGGCAATGGCAAGTACGGTCTTGCCTTCCATCAAGGTCTCGAGATTGGATTGCAGAGCCGCCTCCACTTCGGAATCGAGCGCCGACGTCGCCTCATCGAGCACCAGGATCGGCGCGTCCTTCAACATGACGCGCGCAATCGCAATGCGCTGGCGCTGGCCGCCTGAAAGCTTGACGCCGCGTTCGCCGACATGGGCGCCAAACCCCTTGCGGCCTTTCTGATCCTCCAATGCCATGATGAAGCGATCGGCCTCCGCCCGGCGCGTCGCCTGCAGCATCTGCTCCTCGCTCGCCTCCGGACGGCCGAAAAGGATGTTGTCGCGGATGGAGCGGTTGAGCAGCGCGGTATCCTGCGTCACCATGCCGATCTCACCACGCAGCGACTCCTGCCGCACCGTGGCGATATCCTGTCCGTCGATCAGGATGCGGCCGCCTTCGAGGTCGTAGAACCGCAGCAGCAGATTGACGAGCGTCGTCTTGCCGGCGCCGGACCGGCCGACGATGCCGACCTTTTCGCCGGGGCGGATCGTCAGCGAGAAATCCTCGATGACGCCGCTGCCGCGGCCGTAGTGGAATGTCGCATTCTCGAAACGGATCTCGGGACGGACGATCTGCAGATCCCGCGCGCCCGGCTGGTCGACAAGCCCGATCGGCTCGGAAATCATCTCGGCGGAATTCTGGATGGTGCCGAGATTGCGCATGATCGCGTTGAACTGCGCCATCATGCGTCCGAAAAGCATATTGAGCCGCAACACCATGCTGAGCGTGAAGGCGACGCCGCCGGTCGAAATCTGGCCCGACAGCCAGAGCTGGATGGCAAGGGTCGCGATCGTGGTGATCATCACGCCGGACAGCAGCGCCAGCGACGAACGCACGCCGGTCAGAAGCCGCGTGAAAGGGATGACCGATGCCTGAAAGCGGTCGAAGCCGCTCTTGATATAATCATCGTTGCGATCCTCGCGGCCGAACAGCTTCAGCGTCTGGATATTGGCATAGGCATCGACCATGCGGCCGTTCAGCATCGACGACGCCTCGGCGGCGTTGCGCGCCTGGCGACGGATGCGCGGCACGAAATAGCGGGCAAGCAGCGAGAAGATGCCGATCCAGACCGCGATCACCAGCGCCAGCCGCCAATCGAGCCCACCGACCAGCGCTATGGTGGAAACGGCATAGATGATGATGAACCAGACGACCTGCAGCAGCGATACCACGAGATCGCCGGTCGACTGTCCCGCCGACCACACCTTGGAGACGACGCGGCCGGAGAAATCGTTCTGGAAGAAGCTCACCGACTGGCGTGCGACATGGCTATAGGCCTGCCAGCGCACCAGATTGAGGAAGCCCGGGACGACCACCTGTTCCTCGACCAGCGCGCCGAGGCTAACCACGATGAAGCGCACCACCAGCACCACGAAGACCATGCCGAACAGGGCTGCGCCATGCCCGGAAAGCAGCCCCGCCCACCCCTCGACCGGCTTCACCTTGTCAAGAATATCGACGAGGTGGCCGACGAACCAGAACAGCGCCGCTTCCAGCATCGCGACCGCGCCGCCAAGTGCCGCCATCGCCAGAAACGGGCCCTTCGCCTGCCCGACATAAAACCAGATGAACGCCGCCAGCGATCGCGGCGGCCGAAGATCGCCGCGGCGATAGAAAGGGTCGATCCAGGATTCGAACAGACGGAAGACGGAGCGGATGAGCATCCCAGCGATATAGGAGGTTTAGCCGAGGGTGCAAAGGAATGAGGCACCGACGGAAGGTTATATTTTGGTTAGGTTCGGGCGTTGAATCAACCCGAGCCTATGGAACTATTTATGATCGGCATCTATCGTTGCCGAAGGTTCGGAGAACGCTGGCATGGAAACGAAGATCATAAGCGCCGATCTGACTGAACTGGAAAAGCGTTACCAACAGACACTTGAAGCACTCGCGGACGTCGACGCGGGACTGATCGTTAAACACGAAATTGTCGAATCCTGGGCGCGCAATCTCGGTACGGCCGAACATGACATGCACCCGGAGAAATTCCCCATAGATTCACTTGCTTCGGGCGACGTTCAACCTGTGAACGAGCAAGCTGAGCTCGATGCGAAAACCGATACCGCTCCAGCAAAGAAGACGTGAGTGGAAACTTCCAAAACGAGTTGAGGCTCCAACGCCGCTAGGGAGATTGAAAATTCCGCCCCTCATTCAAGGAGCGGAATAGCGTTCAAACTTAC
>JAGWJK010000753.1 GCA_028865845.1 Rhizobiaceae bacterium | reverse complement strand
TCACGCTCGCGGGCGAAGCGGACGAGCAGGGCTTCCTGGACGTCGGAGAGGGTGCGCAGGCCAAGACGGTCGCTGTCGTCGCGTCCGAGATGCCGGGCCACCTGCTTGATCTTCTGCCGCAGCTCTTCCTCGCGCGCGAGGCGTTCGGCTTGCGCGTTTGCCGCCGCCGTCGAGACCTCGGGAGCAGCCGGTTCGATCGACACGATCACCGACGTCATGCCGCGCTCTGGTTCGGCCTGGTGCAGGCCGACCAGCGCATCGATGACCTTTGGTGAAAGCGACGGGCGGCGGACGATTGCTTTCGCGTGTGCGGCACCCTGGGTGCGGGCGATGGTGATCAGCGTGTCGTCGTCGATCGCCTGCGAACTCGTCAGGAACGGAGCGGCAATGGCGATCGGCTGACAGCCGATAAACAGCGATACTGCCGGCGGCACGGTCGGGCACTGCGAAAGCGCTGCCACGGCCTGGCGTTTCGCTTCCTCGGACGAAGCCTGAAAGAGGGGAGAGAAAAGCTCGGCGAACTGGCGAAGCTCCGATTTGGAAGGATGTTTCATGCCCTCGAAGCTGCTGACCGTTGCCATCAGAACCACATCCTTCTTACGGACGGCCGCAGGTTCCTCGAGGTCTCGAAATCGATCACGCACGCCAACACCCATACTGATACGCGGAACAAGAAAGACGGGAACCGGACCGGCAAAGCTATATTACGCAATGTCTCGCTCCCGCCGAGCCGAATGGCGTTCCGATCGAGCGGCGCGCAACTGGCTAAGTCTGTCGAAACGGGCGTGAATACGGTCATCCCAATCTGGCTTGTTCTGGAGAGTAAGGGGCGCAGGGTTAATGGTTGGTGAAAACTTTATTAAAATCCAAATAAAAATTGCGCGTCAAGCTTGCGCGGGCATGGTGGCGGAAAATGCCCGAAACCGCCGGTGTGGCATCCTTATCGCGAGGTGGATTTTCAAGCCTGTAAATGAGGCAATCGTGGCGATGCAACTCTCGGTAAGTTTCGGCTGATTTACCAACGCCTCGTTCGAGAGGGCGGTCGAATGCGCCAAAGCCGCACCGCGTTTTCGTCGGCAAGGGAAGACCGATGCCATTGCTTATCGTCTTCGGCCGGAGTGTTTCGTTTCGGAACACGTCGCGTGCAGATGCCCGCTTGCCGGAGCAAGCCTAAAGCCCCTTGTGCTCCCGAAGCGCCACGAGCAGCTTCTCGGAAGTATTGTGGCCGGATTGAAAAAGGCCGATCGCCGCAGTGGCTGCGAATTGCGCGTCCGGGCTTTTTATATCCACCCGCTTCTCCAGGCACCACTTGTTAAGTGCACCGCGCATGACGATGACGTCTTCTGGAGAAAAATAGGAATTCGTCGTCGGCGACATCGTTGGTTTAGCCCCTGCTTCGCCGTAACAATACGTTAATTTCCCGTGATCGCAAATAATATTTGTGTGGGTTGTTTTTGCAACGTTTTCGCCCGAGGTAATAGGCGAGGCATGGGCTCGTTCCGCTAAGAATATGATTTTTCGCTACTTTGCCCCCGGGGAATTTCAGGGGATTTTTAGAGAGAGGGTGAAACCAGTTTCGCCGCCGCCGCGTTACCTCGCAGCGATGCCCTCCGGTATCGTCAAAGCGTGGTGATGATTAGCATTCTGTTAACTACCCTATGTCTCAATTCGGGTGAAAACGGCGATTTGCTGAGTTCGATCGCATATTTCTTCGCATGGAAGCCACAGTTCGACTTCCATGTCACGGTGTTTAGGCAATGCCGTGAGAATGGCGCGAATGCCCTTTGTCGGGGTCGCTCAAGCGACGCTGATTGAGGGAGCGCTTAGCTCACCAGAAGGGTGGGCAGGGTGAAATCAGTCGCAAGTTCATCCGTCTCGGGCCGCAAATGGAGACGAGAATGGCACAGATCATATCCCTTTTGGACCGACGATCGCGGCTGACGCGACGCGTCCAGAAGGAACCGGTCGAGGCAAAAATCCTTCTGTTCACCGGCGTTCGCTACGAGCGCCTGGACGTAAGCTCTCATCGTCCCGGAACGGGACGCAAGCGCGCAAAGAGCAAGTAACAAAGGCGGGCCGGGCGGGTGGACCGCTAGCCCTATGCTGTCCTGCGTGCCGCGCCTGTGGCGCCATCTGGGCACGCGGAAATCGCCTGCGATCACATTTCCAGCAAATCGCCTGGAAATCTCACTTTCCGTCGAATTGATCGCATCCTGCTTCGGCGAGAAAACTCTTGGCGGCATCGTTGAAACTCGTCTGCGGCGCCATGGTGCGCAGCACGACATAACCCTTCGGACGGGGCGTCTCGACCAGGATTGATTGCACCAGCGACGGCGGCAACGCCTTGCGGATGCCGGTCAGTTGCAATGGCGAGGCAAGCAGCAGATCGAGCGCGCCTCCGACGGATGTCCGGTCACTCATGCTGAAAACTTCGTTGGACGCGGCGTCGTAGACGGAGAGCGACCAGAACGGCACTTTGCCCTTGGCCGTCAGCCGAATAGGTTGGTCTTCGATGTCGAAGGCGCAAACGGCGGTGCGAATGTACGGGTCGTCGTTGGAAAGCCCGGCATCGTCATCCTTGTTGTCGAGCATATAGAAATGGTTTTCGTCTCCCTCGTCCTCGACGCGCGTATAGGCATCGCGATCGGAAAAATGCGGCAGCGACAGGATGATGATCACATGGAGCAGGGCGGCGCCGAGCAGCCCGGTCAAAATGGCGAAGACGACCCTAAGCATGACCGCATCCGATCTTTTCGAGCTTCGGCATGGAAAGGTCGATCAGCCCCGAATTGCCGGCCGCCGGAGAATCCAGCAGCGTCCAGACCAGCCGGAAGTTGCCGGCGCCGGGCAGGGCCAGCCAATTGCCGGCCCGGGCGTCCGGTGAAACGGTGATCGCGAAGCTCGAGTCGGGATTGCGAACCACAATCCAGGAATTCAATGCCGAGGGCCGATCGGGAATGGCATCGATCGGCTTGCCGTCATTGCCGGCAACGAAAAGCGTCCATAGCCTTGCGGGCGGCGTCTGGCCGCTGATGCGATAGCTGCATTCCGCCGTCAGCCGCCCGCCGGCATCATCATCGGAGGCGGTGAACACCAGTCCTTCGCCACTGCCGTAGAGCAATCGCCCGTCACGGGCGCGATGCGACTTGGCATAGGGATCGGCATCGGCCGTATGCATCTCCGGGAAAGCCTGCCACGCGCCGAGCTTGATGGCGCCGAAGCCTGAGGTCGCATCCAGCGCAATTAACGTGAATACGATCCCGCCGCCGAAGGCGATCACCAGCGAAAGTGCTACAAGAAGCGGAACCCGGAACACGCTACAGTTTATCCTTGTGCAGATCAGCGCCGATTTATCCCTGATTCTAAGGGGAGGGGAA
>JAGWJK010000752.1 GCA_028865845.1 Rhizobiaceae bacterium | reverse complement strand
ATCGCCGTACTTGCCCGCCACGGCATCGACACCATCATGTGCACGCCGACCGCAACGCCGCCGCGCTGGCTGACCAAGGCCCATCCGGACATATTGCGCGTCGACGGCAATGGCCGGGCCATGAGCCACGGGTCGCGCCAGCATTGCGATACCGCAAGCCCGGTCTTCCGCGAGCACAGCAGGCGCATCACCAAAGCGATGGCGGAACACTATCGCGACAATCCCGCCGTGGTCGGTTGGCAGACGGATAACGAACTTAACACCAGCATGCCGGAATCCTTTTCTGCGGCGACGCTGAGCGAATTCCAAGCCTATCTTGCCCATCGCTATGGGACCATCGACAAGCTGAATTTCGCGTGGGGCGGTGATTTCTGGGCGACTGCCTATGACGATTTCGATCAGATCGTGTTGCCGCTCGACTTCGCGCCGACCTTCCCAAGCCCGGGACATGTGCAGGACTATCACCGCTTCCTGGCATTCTCGACGGCTCGGTTTCAGCACGACCAGGTGGAGATCCTGCGCGCGACCAACCCGGCATGGTTTGTCTTCCACAATCTCGGCGGCCTGCGCGACATCGATTTCCGCGGGCAGTTTTCGACCGATCTCGATTTCGTCGGCTACGACATCTATCCGATGCTCTATGACGAGTTCCAGCGCATCGGCAATCACGCCAAGGTGCAGGCCCTGCATCTCGATATCTGCCGCGGCTTCTCCGGCAACTATATCGTTCCCGAGCAACAATCCGGCTTCGGAAGCCAGCCTGGCTTCTGCACACTCACGCCGGAGCCCGGCGAAATGCGGCGCATGGCGATGTCCTCCGTCGCACGCGGTGCCGACGGTCTGATGTTCTTCCGGTGGCGGCCGGCGCATTTCGGCGCGGAAATCTACTGGATGGGCGTCATCGATCACGACGATGTCCCGCGACATCGCTACGACGAGGCCAAGCGGTTCGCAACCGAGATGACGGCGCTGAAGGACAAGATCCTCGGCACATATGTGCGCATGGATGTCGGCATCGCCGGTGCCGATTTCGATAATCAGGAAGCCCACAAGACCTATTCCATCGGCCTGCCGAGCCCGCAGGACGACGCCGTGCTGCTGCATCAATATTGCTATGACCACGGCATCGCCTGCGGTTTCATTCATCCGGAAGACGACCTCTCACGGCTGAAGCTGCTTTATGTTCCGCATTGGGTGATGTGGAAGGACGGCTGGACGGAGCGGTTGGAAGCCTTTGCTCAAGGCGGCGGTACCGTCATCATCGGCGCCCGCACGGGCACACGCGATGAAAACAATCATGTGATCCGCGAAGCTGCTCCGGGTACGGCACTCTCGCAATTGACCGGCGTCCAGGTCGACGATTTCGGCCGCTTGGCAGCGCCCGGCGCCAAGGGCCTCTTCGAGGTGATGTCCCGTTCCGGCGGCTTGGTGATGCCTCCCAATCGCCCGGCAGAATCCCACCGTCGCGTTCGTCGCTTCACCATCGGCAACCGCGAGCTCGATGCAGGCTACTTCTACGAAAACCTCACGATTGCCGAGGACGTCGAGGTGGTTGCCGCCTGGTCGAACCGCTACGCGGACGGACTGCCGATGGCAACCTCTCGGAAAGTCGGCGAGGGGAGGGTGCTCTATGTCGGCACCTATCTGACGCCCGAGCTGACGGCAGCGCTCGCCGACCGCACGTTCAGGGAAGCCGGCATCGAGCCGCTATTGCCTGACATGCCCGAGGGCATCGAGGTGACGATGCGCCAGAACGACGACCGGCGCCTGCTCTTCATCCAGAACTATGTCGATCAGCCCTGCGATCTGGCCGGGGTTCCTGCCGGCAGAAACCTGCTCGACGACAACAGTTCGGTGACGGGGGCGTTGTCGCTCGAACCCTATGGCTGCGCGATCATTGAGCTCGGCTGAAATCCATGCTGTCGCGCCCGTCTCCCAGCGGGCGCAATGCGATCGAAAGGATATTGCATCATGACGAATACCGACAAGATACGCTGGGGCATTCTAGGCCCCGGACGGATTGCGGCCGACTTCTTTGCCGGCGTCGGCCAATCCGAAACCGGCAAGGTCGTGGCAATCGGCACGCGCAACCCCGACCGGCCGGGCCTTGCCGAGAGCTTCCCCGGCGCACGCATCATCCACGGCTATGACGCTCTCCTGGCCGCCCCCGCTATCGATGCGATCTACATCGCAACGCCGCATCCATCGCATGCAGAATGGGCGATCAAGGCCGCCGAGCACGGCAAGCATGTGCTGTGTGAAAAGCCGATGGGACTTTCAGCGGCTGAAGCCGAAGCCATGCAGGAGGCAGCCAGGCGAGCAGGCACCTTCCTCGGCGAAGCCTATATGTACCGTCTGCATCCGCTGACGTTGAAACTGATCGAGCTTCTGGAGGCAAAAAAGATCGGCGACATCAGGCTGATCAAGTCGAGCTTCGGTTTCGCAAAATTGCCCTACGATCCAGGCCACCGGCTGTTTTCCAACGATCTCGCCGGCGGCGGCATTCTCGATGTCGGCGGCTACCCGGTGTCGATGGCGCGGCTGATCGCCGGCATCGGCAGCGAGACTGGTCTCGTGGAGCCTGACAAAGTTTTCGCGGTCGGCCATCTCGGCGAAACCGGCGTCGACGAATGGAGTGCCGCGGTGCTGAGCTTTCCGAACAGCATCCTTGCCGAAGTCGCCTGCTCGGTGTCGCTGGCACAGGACAATGTTCTGCGCATCTTTGGTACCCAGGGCCGGATCGAAATCGATCAATTCTGGTTCGCCGCCGGAAAACAAGGCGGCGTTGCCACGATCAGGGTGTTTGCTGCAGACGGATCACGGCAGGATATCGCTGTCGATGAGCCGCGACACGTCTACAGCTTCGAGGTTGATGCGGCCGGCGCCGCGATCCGTACCGGCCGCGGTGAATTCTCCTATCCCGGAATGACCCGCGCCGACACGCTCGGCAATCTGCGGGTGATGGACAAATGGCGTGCAGCCATCGGGCTCGAATACAAGCTCGAGACCCCAGCCATTCGCACCCGCACGCTCCGCGGCGACGTGCTCGAACGCAGGAACCAGCTTGTAAAACACAGCAGGCTTGCTGGCCTGCCGAAAGAAATGTCGACAGCAGCGCTCGGCCTCATGGAATTTTCCACCTTTCCGGCGGCGGCGATCGCGCTTGATGCCTTTTTCGAAGCCGGCGGCAACCTGATCGACTCCGCCTTTCATTACGGCGGCGGCACGCAGGACCGGCTCATCGGCGAATGGGTGCAGAGCCGCGGCGTGCGCGAGCAGGTGGTGATCATCGAGAAGGGCGCGCATTCCCCGCTCTGCTATCCCGATGTGATCGGCAAGCAGCTTTCAGTGAGCCTCGATCGTCTGAAAAGCGATTAT
>JAGWJK010000751.1 GCA_028865845.1 Rhizobiaceae bacterium | reverse complement strand
AGGATTCCTGTACCTTTCAATAGAATGAGGAATACTGTAATCGTTGAGTAATATCCCATTGTGGCTATCGGAACATGACGAATAAGGACTTCGACTTCCTGGCCCACGATGGCGAAGCGGCGCACCTCATCGCCGCTTTCGATTGGTATTCGACGTCGCTCGGTGCTGCCTCGGCATGGCCTCAAAGCCTGAAGTCCACGATAGCCCTGATCCTGCAATCGCCGGTACCGATCGTCACGCTTTGGGGCTGGGATGGCATCATGATTTACAATGATGCCTATTCGATCTTTGCCGGCGGCCGTCACCCACAGCTGCTGGGGTCAAAGGTCCGCGAGGGCTGGGACGAGATCGCCGATTTCAACGATAATGTCATGCGCGTCGGCTTGTCGGGGAGGACGCTCCAATACACTGACCAGGAGCTCACGCTGCAGCGCAGCGGCACGCCGGCGCCGGTATGGATGAATCTCGACTACTCCCCGATCATCGACGAAAGTGGCAAACCCTCCGGCGTCATGGCGATCGTCGTCGAGACGACTGCCAAGGTTAGAGCCGAACGGCGGCTGAGCGGCGAAAGCGAGCGGCTGCGCAAGCTGTTCGAACAAGCGCCGGGCTTCATGGCGCTGCTGGCCGGACCTGAGCACCGTTTCGAGATGGCGAACGAATCCTATCTGAAACTCGTCGGCAAGAATCGGGAGATTATCGGCAAGAAGTTTCAAAAAGCGCTCCCCGAACTGAGGGGGCAGGGATACAGGGAACATCTAGACGGCGTCTATTCATCCGGCGAGCCCTATGCCGGCAAATCCGCTTCGGTGAAGCTGGAGCGCAACGGCACCCTCGAAGAGAGGTTTGTGGATTTCATCTTCCAGCCGATCATCGGCGACAACGAGACACCCATCGGCATCTTCGTTCAGGGCAACGACGTCACAGAGCAGCGCAAGGCCGAGGACTCGCTGCGTGCCGAAACGAGATTGCTCGGCATTCTGAACCGCCTGAGCTCCGACATCGCCGCCGAACTCGATATCGAAAAGGTCGTGAACCGGGTGACCGAGGCAAGTGTCGCGCTCGCCGGCGCTGAGTTTGGGGCCTTTTTCTATAATGTCGTCAACGATATCGGCGAATGCTACCAGCTCTATTCACTTGCCGGTGCGGCGCGGGAACAGTTCTCGCATTTCCCGATGCCTCGCAACACCGCGCTTTTTGCGCCGACTTTCAACGGAGAATGTGTCGTCCGTTCCGACGATATCACCCTCGACCCACGCTACGGCCGCAATCAGCCCCTCAACGGCATGCCTACCGGCCATCTTCCTGTCCGCAGCTACCTCGCCGTTCCCGTCGCCTCCCGTTCCGGCGAAGTGATCGGCGCTGTGCTGCTCGGGCATGGTGTTCCCGGGCGTTTTAAGCAAGAGCATGAAGACCTGATTTCCGGGGTGGCGGCGATTGCGGCGATCTCGGTCGACAATGCGCGGCTGTTTCAGGCGCTGCAAAAGGAACTTGCCGAGCGACGACGTGCCGAATTGGAATTGCAGGACGTCAATGCCAATCTCGAGGATCGGGTGCTTGCTGAAATCGGCGAGCGCACCAAAACGGAGCAGGCATTGCGCCAGGCACAGAAGATGGAGGCGATCGGCCAGCTCACCGGCGGCGTCGCGCACGATTTCAACAATCTGCTGCAGGTCGTCTCTGGCAATCTCCAGCTATTGTCCCGGGACGTCGCCGGTAACGAGAAGGCCGAGCGTCGAATCCGCAATGCGCTCGAAGGAGTGGAGAGGGGTTCCAAGCTTGCCAGCCAGCTTCTCGCCTTCGGCCGGCGTCAGGCGCTCGAGCCGAAGGTCGTGAATATTGGCCGCTTCGTGTCGGGCATCGAGGACATGCTGCGCCGAACCATCGGCGACGGCATCGAAATCGAGATGATTCGCGGCGGCGGTCTCTGGAACACGCTCATCGATCCGGTGCAGATCGAAAACGCCGTTTTAAACCTCGCCATCAATGCTCGCGACGCGATGAACGGCAGCGGCAAACTCACCATCGAGGTCGGCAACGCCTTTCTGGACGATCAGTACACGCGCCTGCACGACGATATTTCCGCCGGCCAATACGTCATGCTCGCCGTGTCCGACACCGGCACCGGCATGCCGCCTGAAATTGTCAGCCGAGTGTTCGAGCCGTTCTTTTCGACAAAGCCGGTCGGCAAAGGCACCGGGCTCGGCCTGTCGATGGTCTACGGCTTCGTCAAGCAATCGGGCGGCCACATCAAGATCTACAGCGAAGTCGGCGAAGGCACGACCATCAAGCTTTATTTCCCGCGCAATCGGCAGATCGAGGATGTGCTGGCGGTCAACGAGCATGGCCCTGTGACGGGCGGCAGCGAGACCATTCTCGTCGCAGAGGACGACGAGCAGGTGCGCACCACCGTGGTCGAGCTGCTGGGCGATCTCGGTTATCGGGTCCTCAAGGCAAAGGATGCCGCATCCGCGCTCACCATCATCGAAAGCGGCGTTCCGATCGATCTGCTGTTTACCGATGTGGTGATGCCGGGACCGCTGAAATCCGCCGAACTTGCGCGACAGGCTCGCGTGCGAATGCCCGGCCTCGCCGTGCTCTTCACCTCCGGCTATACGGAGAACTCGATCGTCCATGGCGGGCGTCTCGATCCCGGCCTCGACTTGCTGTCGAAACCCTACAGCCGCGAGGCGCTTGCGCGAAAGATCAGAGCCGTTCTGAGCGAGAGAAAGCCGAGACAGGAGACGACCATGACAATGTCGACGACAGCGGCTGCTCCCGAAAAGGCCCGGCAACATATCCTTCTCGTCGAGGATGACGCACTGATCCGTATGTCGAACGCGGAGATGCTGGCGGAACTGGACCTGCCGGTCAAGGAAGCAGGCTCCGCCGAAGAAGCGCTGGCGCTTCTTGCGCAAAGCGAGTTTGACATTCTCATCACCGATCTGGGCCTTCCCGGCATGTCGGGAGACGCCTTCTCTCGAACCGTCCGCGAACGCTGGCCGCATATCGCCATTATCTTCGCCACAGGAAGAGACGGCGTGCCCACTTTGCCCAACATGACGCGCACCGCCTTCGTCCAGAAACCCTTCGGCCTCGACGAGCTGCGCCATGCGCTGGATGCCGTGAGATAGCCGAAGCTTGACGCTCTCGGCACCCAACCGACTTTGAATTTCCGCCACGCGTCGGAGCATCGGGAAGTTCCATAAGCTATCTTATGAATTTTTCGTGTGTCAAAGCTGATTAGACGCGCGACGCTGTCAGCCAGTTAGAAACGCGACACTGGCTCTGACGGTCAGCCCCCGATCCGCCCGGCTGGTCCGGGTTGAAAGGGCGGAGCGGGGGCGGGTGAGGGACACCGCTTCGGCTTTAGCTTTGAG
>JAGWJK010000750.1 GCA_028865845.1 Rhizobiaceae bacterium | reverse complement strand
ACTTCAGGCGTTTGCGATCCACATTGTCGTTGATGTTGCCGCCGGTGGTCAGCGCGTAGGTCGGCGTGATGTCGATGATGATATCGCCATGCGACGGATAGAAGCTGTCCGCCTGGTAGACCATCGCCGCCTGGTCGTAAGTATAGCCCATGGCATATTCCCGGCCGCCGACGACGATATCGCCGATCTTCGGCTTGTAGGCATTGGTCTTTCGTGCCCTATAGCCGAAATTATTGATGGCGCCGCTCGCCTGATCCATCGCCCTCTTGACGTAATGGCAATGCGCCTCTGTGTAGAAGAACTTCGTCCCGGCGCCGCCGGTCTTCACGCAATAGGAAACGAAGGCCGAAGACCAGGCCGGCCTTATGCCCTCGACAACCGTCCTGCCGTCGAGCTGGTTGTTGCCGATGCTCTTCCAATAATCCTTGACGAAAAGATAGTAGTCTTTGCCGTGCTGCGGCGTGCCCCAGGTCTCACGACCCCCACCATTGTCCCAGCGCGCATATTCAGCGTTGCAAGCCGCAACGAGACCATCCGTGAACTGCGTCATTGCCATCCCCCAACAATAACCTACGGTAACTGAAATTGGATGCCACAATTCCTGGGGGAGGCAATTTATCATATATTAGTATCTTAGAATTTATGCAGTGAGCGAAAATGAACTGCTGAGACCTCAGGCTGCGCAGCTGGCGCAATGTCCGCGGATCTCAATGGTCGATTTCTCAGCCTTGAACTTCTGCGATTTCAGCCATCCCATCAGGCGATGATCGACCTCGTGGTCGTGGAACTCGATCACCTGGCCACAGCTTTCGCAGATAGCAAAGGCGACGAGACCATGGCTGTGGCAATTCTCGTCGGGATGCGCGCAGGCGACGAACGAGTTGATGCTTTCCAGCCGGTGCACGACGCCATATTCCAGCAACTTGTCCAGGGCACGATAGACCTGCAGCGGTGCGCGAAAACCGTGGTCGCGCAGCTTGTCAAGGATGGTATAGGCGCTGAGTGGAGCTTCCGCCTTGGTCAGGGTGTCGAAAACCAGTGCCTGGTTCTTGGTCAGTTGCGGAGTGGTCATGATCCCTGTCCTCCTTGTTGTACGCCTTTTGCGCCGCTCTTTCGGACGAGCGGCAGCAGACTGATGATGAAAAGAACGAGCGCCGCCACGACGATCGACGGGCCGGACGGCGTATCGTAGCGCAGCGATCCGAACAGCCCGCCGACGACCGCGACCGCGCCGATGAGCGAGGCGAAGACGGCCATCATTTCAGGTGTCCCGGAAAAACGCCGCGCCGTCGCCGCCGGAATGATCAAAAGCGCCGTGATCAGCAGGATGCCGACGATCTTCATCGCAATCGCGATGACGACGGCCATCAGCAGCATGAAGAACAGCTTCGCCCGCTCAGGCCGCAAGCCTTCGGCCTCGGCAAGTTCCGGATTGACGGTCGAGGCGAGCAGCGGTCGCCAGAGCCATGCAATGGCGCCAAGCACCAGAATACCGCCGCCCCATATGACCGCGATATCCGCGCGGCTGACGGCAAGAATGTCGCCGAACAGGAAGGCGATGAGATCGATCCTCACCCAGCTCATGAAAGCCACAATGACGAGGCCGATCGCGAGTGTTGCATGCGAGAGAATACCAAGCAGCGCATCGGCTGACAGCGCCTGCCGGCGTTGCAGGAAGAGCAGCAGGATCGACACCAAGGCGGCAACTGCAAAGACAGAGAGCGTCAGATTGAGCTGAAAGAGCAGCGACACCGCCACGCCGAGCAAGGCCGAATGCGAGATCGTATCCCCGAAATAGGCCATCCGTCGCCAGATGATGAAGCAGCCGAGCGGTCCGGTGGTCAGCGCCAATCCGACGCCGGCAACAACGGCCCGCAGGAAGAAATCGTCAAACATGCCGCTCTCCCGCCACATGGGAGTGATGCGCGTGCCCATGTCCGTCCTCGTGATCATTATCATGCTGATGACCATGATCGCCGTGGTCATGATGGCCATCGTCGGAGTGGCAATGATCGGTGATCGATCCATCGGCATGCTGGACACGTCCATCGGGGAGATGCGTATGGTCGTGATGGTGGCTGTAGATCGCGAGCGACTGCGCCGCCCGCGTCCCGAACAACCTGACATATTCTGGGCTCTGGCTGACGGCTTGCGGCGTGCCGCGGCAGCAGACATGGCCATTCAGGCAAACGACCGTATCGGTCTCCGCCATGACGACATGCAGGTCATGGGAGATCAGCAGAATGCCGCAACCCTCTGAATTTCTGATCGTCTTTATGAGATCGTAAAGCGCGATCTCACCGCTGAAATCGACGCCCTGCACCGGTTCGTCCAGGACCAGCAGGTCCGGCTTGCGCGCGATCGCCCGCGCCAGCAGCGCACGCTGGAACTCGCCGCCGGAGAGATGCTGCACCTCCGCTTTCGCAAGATGCGCGATCCCGACCGATTCCAGCGCCGCCATCATCGCCGCCTCGGCCAAAGGGCCTGTTAGTGTCATCAGTCGGCGGACGCTGAGCGGCAGGGTCCAGTCGATCGCAAGCTTCTGCGGGACATAGCCGACCTTCAGTCCGGCAAGCCGCTCGATGTGCCCCTCGTCCGGCTTCAACACGCCGATCGCCGCCTTGGCGCTCGTGGATTTGCCGGAGCCGTTCGGGCCGATCAGAGTTACGATCTCGCCGCGATCGACGGAAAAGTCGACGCCACGCACCAGCCAGCGCCCACCGCGGCGCACGCCGACATCATGGAGCGAGACCAGTGGCCGGCTTTTATTGTCCACGGAAGAAAGCATGAAATTTCCATTTGCGCTGTTGCGCCTTGCTATCGCACACGTTATAGCATTACGCAATTGATGTAATAACATAACAGAACCCATTCAAGGGTAGAATCGCATGACTTTGGCAAAGGCCATCCTTCCCCTCGCCGCCTCCTTTCTGCTCTGCGGACTTGCCGCTGGCAGCGCCGTGGCGGCAGATCCGCCGGAAGTGGTGGTGTCGATCAAGCCGATCCATTCGCTCGTTGCCGCAATCATGCAGGGCGTCGGCACGCCGGACCTGATCGTCGATGGCGCATCCTCGCCGCATACCTATGCACTCAAGCCATCAAATGCGCGGTCGCTTGAGGCAGCCAAGGTCGTGTTCTGGGTCGGCCCTGGCATGGAGGCCTTTCTGGAAAAACCGCTCTCGGCTCTAAGCTCGAATGCGCTGGTCGTCGAACTCGACAAGGCACCGGGTATAACCAAGCTGAAATTCCGCGCGGGTGGCGCATTCGAAGCCGATGACGACGGCGACGCCCCTTCCGACGAAGGGGCGGATGATCACGGACAATTCGACACCCATCTCTGGCTCGATCCCCATAACGCCAAGGCGATGACGGCGGAGATCACG
>JAGWJK010000749.1 GCA_028865845.1 Rhizobiaceae bacterium | reverse complement strand
TGCTGCTGACGGCGGCGATCTTCGCCTTCGCCGCCTCCTTCCTCCTCCGCTTCACCTGGCTGGAGGGCCTGCTGCTCGGCTCGATCGTCGCCTCGACCGACGCCGCCGCCGTCTTCTTCCTGCTGCGCATCGGCGGCATCAACATCCGCGACAAGGTGCGCTCGACGCTGGAAGTCGAATCCGGCACCAACGATCCAATGGCGATCTTTCTGACGCTCGCGCTCGTCGAAATACTGGCAAGCGGTGAAGGCTATCACGGCATCAATCTCATCATGCTGGCGACGTTCCTGCAGCAAATGGGCCTCGGTATCATCCTCGGCCTGCTCGGCGGCATGATGATCGTATTGATCGTCGGAAATCTGGAGACTGACCGCGGCCTGACGCCCATTTTTGTCCTGGCGCTCGCCCTCCTTGTCTTTTCCTTCACCGGCGCCGTGGGCGGCAGCGGCTTTCTCGCCGTCTATGTCGCGGGCATATATGCCGGCAATCGCAAGATGCCAGCCTCCGCCTCCATCAAGCGCTTCCAGGACGGCATGACCTGGCTGGCGCAGATCATCATGTTCCTCGTACTCGGGCTGCTGGCGACGCCGTCGCAGTTTCCGGCAATCGCCCTGCCTGCCGTGGCGCTGGCCTTGTTCCTGATCTTCGTCGCCCGTCCGATCGCCGTCTGGCTCTGCCTGCTGCCGTTCGATTATACCCAGCGCGAAACGGGATTCGTCGCCTGGGTCGGCCTGCGCGGCGCGGTATCGATCCTGCTCGCCATCATGCCGGTCCTCGGCAATCTCAAGGATGGCCAGATCTATTTCAACGTCGCCTTCATCGTCGTGCTGGTGTCGCTGCTCGTGCAGGGCTGGACGATCAAGCCGATGGCCAAACGCCTCGGTCTCATCGTGCCCCGGCGCATCGGCGCAGTGGACAAGGTCGAGGTCGATCTTCCCGGCGCCGTCAATCACGAGCTTCTATCCTACCGCGTCGTCAAGGACAGCCCGGTGCTGCGCGGCGAGCGCATTCCGCGCTGGGCCATGCCGTCGCTGATCGTGCGCGACGGCAAATCGATGCGCTATCAATATGCCGGCCGCCTGCGCGAAAACGATCTCGTCTATCTCTTCGTCTCGCCCACTTATTCGAAGCTACTCGACCGCATCTTTGCCAGCCGCGCACCCGTCGATCCCGACGATGCCGATTTCTTCGGCGCCTTTGCGATCTCGCCGCTGCGTCCCGCCGCCGATCTCGACGCCGCCTATGGACCGGGGCTCTTGAGCGAAGCGGAAAAAGGCCTGACTATCGCCGAGTTGATGCGCCAGCGCCTGGGCGGCAAGGCCGATTACGCCGACCGCATCCGCCTCGGTGAAATCATCCTGATCGTCCGCGACCTCGACGAGAACGACCATATCCGGTCCGTCGGCATGTCGCTGGAGGCTTTGGAGCCGGCGACGACGCTGCCGATTTTCATCAATCTGCACGACATGATGAGCCATATCCGCGACTTCCTGCGAAAGCGCCGCAGACCGGCCCAAGAGGTGGTTTCAAACGATTCAAATACCGGCAAAAACGACGCCTGACCTTCTTGCGTCTGGTCTCATCCGTAGTATGGTCGGCGCAAATCACGGCCCCAACAACATTGGACCCTCCCCCATGGCAGCCTTCAAAACCCTCGACGATCTCACCGACATCACCGGCAAGCGCGTGCTCGTCCGTGTCGACCTCAACGTGCCGGTCAAAGATGGCAAGGTGACCGACGCCACCCGCATCGAGCGCGTCGCACCGACGATTCTCGAACTGTCCAAGAAGGGCGCAAAGGTCATCCTCCTTGCGCATTTCGGACGCCCGAAGGACGGTCCGTCGCCGGATCTGTCGCTCTCGCTTATCGTTCCGGCCGTCGAAGAAGTGCTCGACCATGCCGTTCTCTTCGCCTCCGATTGCATTGGCACATCGGCAGCCGACGCCGTCGCCACAATGAACAATGGCGACATCCTGCTGCTTGAAAACACCCGCTTCCACAAAGCCGAAGAAAAGAACGACGCAGCCTTCACGGAAGCGCTTGCTGCCAACGGCGATATCTACGTCAACGACGCGTTCTCGGCCGCCCACCGCGCGCACTCCTCGACCGAGGGCCTTGCCAACCACCTGCCCGCCTATGCCGGCCGCACCATGCAGGCCGAACTCGAAGCCCTGGAAAAGGGCCTCGGCAATCCGGCACGTCCGGTCGTTGCCATCGTCGGCGGCGCCAAGGTCTCGACCAAGATCGACCTGCTGATGAACCTCGTGAAGAAGGTTGACGCGCTGGTGATCGGCGGCGGCATGGCCAACACCTTCCTGGCCGCTCGTGGCACCAATGTCGGCAAGTCGCTCTGCGAGCATGATCTCGCCGATACTGCCAAGCAGATTATGATCGAAGCCGCTCAAGCCGGCTGCGCCATCGTGCTTCCGGAAGACGGCGTCATCGCCCGTGAATTCAAGGCCGGCGCCGACAACGAAGTCGTCGCAATCGAATCGATCCCGGCCGACGCCATGGTGCTGGACGTCGGCCCGAAATCGGTCGAAGCCATCAAGGGCTGGATCGGGCGCGCCACGACGCTGGTCTGGAACGGCCCGCTTGGCGCCTTCGAAATCGCCCCTTTCGATACGGCAACCGTCGCAGCGGCGAAATACGCGGCTGAATGCACCAAGGCCGGCAAGCTGACCTCCGTCGCCGGCGGTGGCGACACGGTTTCCGCGCTCAACCATGCCGGCGTTGCAGACGAATTCACCTACGTCTCGACCGCAGGCGGCGCTTTCCTCGAATGGATGGAAGGCAAGGTCCTGCCGGGCGTTGCCGTGCTGCAGGCTGCCAAGTAACGGCGGCCTGAGAGGGCGCCGCAGCAACTCGCCTTCCACGGCACGCTCGACCATGTCGCCAGATCCAGCCCGGCTCTCCGCAGCCGGGCTTTTTCGTGCGTCCTCTCCTTTCCCTGATTGTCACGGCAACAAGATTGCACTTCGTCAAAATCATGGGCAGCAGTAAGCAAGGGCAACAACCGTGTTGGAGCCCTGCGCATGAATACCGCTGCCTACATTACCACCGACGTCTTCACCTCGGAACGCTTTGCCGGCAACCCGCTCGCCGTCATCCCCGATGCGCGCGGTCTCAGCGACAAAGCCATGCAAAAGATCGCGACCGAGTTCAACTACTCCGAAGTGACCTTCGTGCTGCCGCCGGAAAACCCGGAAAACACTGCGCGTGTGCGTATCTTCACGCCGACCAAGGAAATCCCCTTCGCCGGGCATCCCAATGTCGGCACGGCTTTCGTGCTCGGCCAGCAGACGGAGATCTTCGGCAAGATCCCCGGCGACAGGCTGATCTTTGAGGAAAAAGCCGGGCTTGTGGGCGTGGAGCTTCTCCGTAATGAA
>JAGWJK010000748.1 GCA_028865845.1 Rhizobiaceae bacterium | reverse complement strand
GAAACCGATTGCTTCCGAATACGGATTCACGCCCATCCAAATGGGTTATCTCTTCTCGGGCTTCCTGTGGACCTATGTCATCTGCCTCATCCCGCTCGGGCTTCTGGTCGAAAGGGTCGGCGCCAAACGCATGGTCGGCGGCGGCATCGCCATCTGGTCGGCAGCGACTGCCGCAACCGCTGTTACAACCGGCTTCGTCTCGATTTTTGCCGCCAGACTCGTGATGGGAGCGAGCGAAGCCTCCACTTTCCCGGCATGCGGCCGCATCATTCGCGACTGGTTTCCTGAAAAGGAGCGCGGCCTCGTCACCACCTTGTTCAATGGCGGTTCGACGGCGGGACCGGCAATCGGCGCCGTGGTGGCCGCGGCCCTGGTCAGTTCGGCAGGCTGGCGCGCGGCTTTCGTGATCCTCGGGATACTCGGCTTCGTCTGGCTTGCGGCTTGGTGGTATTGGTACGGCGCGCCGGAAAAGGTAAGCTGGCTGTCGCACGGCGAGCGCGAAACGATCCTCACCTTGCGGGACGGCAAGAAGGACGATCAGCCGGCCGAAAATCCGCAACCGTCGTCGCTGCGCTATCTGCTTTCCCAGACCAGCGTCTGGGGTCTGGTGATCACCCAGGCTTGCCTCGTCTACACCGCCTATCTCTTCCTCACCTGGCTGCCGACGTTCCTGCAATCGACGCAGGAGCTATCGACGATGAACACGGGTTATCTAACGGCCGTTCCCTACCTGATCACGATGGTGCTCGGGCTGGCGATCGCCTGGTCGAGCGACCGCACACTGAGTTCGGCTGCGATCCAGGCCGGCAAGCGACGGAATTTCATCGCGGCGATGGCGGTGCTTTCCCTGTTGATCCTGCTCGCGCCCGTGGTCGGCGATCTCTGGGAGCTGCTTGCGGTGCTGACCCTCGTTCTGACCGGTTCGACCACCGGCGCGGGTCTCAATTTCACTCTGGCGAGCGATCTGCTACGCAATCCCCGTGATGTGTCGCGCGTCATCGCGATCACGGCGCTCGGCGGCAATTTCTTCGGCCTCATCGCGCCGATCATCACCGGCTACATCGTGGCTGAGACCGGCGGCTATACCTGGGCTTTCCGCATCGCTGCCCTGTTGCTTCTGTGTGGAGCGGTCGCAACCCTTACGATGACCCGTAAACCCATCCAGCCCGAATTCAGGCTCTCCGCTTCCTAAGCGGGGTGCCTCCCTGAATTGAACTTCATGAGAACAGACATGACCTATCACTACGCAACGCCGCGACGTCCGATCACTGACGAAACGAGACAGGCGGTCAGCGAGGATTTCCCGGAAATCTCGTCGATCCCTGACGAGACCTTGCGATCGAAGGTGATCGAGGCTTGGAGCTACGCGCTCTGTTGCTCGGGCTTCCAACGCATCACCGATATTCCACCGGAGGGCAATCCGGGCGCACCGGTGCTGCGAAGTGGAACGCAGGCGGATCATGTCAGGGGCGTGTTCAGATATGCCGAGGCTATCGCGCGGGAATTCGCGCAGGCCTATCCGGAGGTGGTCATCGACTGGAACATCCTGCTGGCGGGGGCTGCCTGCCACGACGTCGGAAAACCCTACGAGTTCGACCCAGAAAACCGCAAACGCTGGGCCGAACGCCCGGCCGACGCAGGAGCGCCGACATTTCGGCATTCGGTTTTCGGCATGCATGTATGCCTGACGGTCGGTCTGCCGGAGGAAGTGGCGCACATCGCCGTCGCCCATTCCTTCGAAGGGCTGCACACCGGCGTCAGTGCGGAGTGCACCATCGTACGGCAGGCAGATCACGGATGGTGGCATCTTGCCGGCGCCCTGGGGCTGGTAACGCCCGAAACCCTTGGCGCACTATCACAGAACTTGCGAGCTCGCGAACCGCGATGATCTGAGAAAGCGGGAACGGCGCGTAATTTGGATCTCGCTGTTTTCCTTCGGTCCTATGGTTTTCCGTGGAATTGGCGCGACGTCGGTGGACCATTCCTGCCGGCGTCGCTTTGCATTGTTTTTCCCAAGTAGTTGGGTTATTCTCTTCCCATGGTCACCGTTCTCCGTCAGCATGGGATGCGCTTTGTTATCTACACGGCTGATCATGAGCCGCCGCATGCTCACGTTATCGGTGAAGGCGAAGCGCGGATCGACATCATGGAGCTTTCGGTGATCACCCAAGGTGGGATGTCGGATAGAGATGTCAGAAGAGCCGTGGATATTATCGAGGCGAACCAGCAATTGTTTCTCGATACCTGGAGAAAATATCATGGTTGAGATCACCGATGAGGAATTGGCACAAGCAAAGCGGCGTTGGGAAGCGGAGCGCGCGGAACGGCCAATACCATCCTCCGTTCACTTCGACGCACCATCAGAACGCGTTGTTGTCGATTTTACCAACGGCGCCTCCTTCATTTTCCCTGCCCGGTCGCTGGAGGGGCTGGAGAAGGCCTCTGCCGAGGAATTAGCGGAGGTGACTCTTCAGGGGGAGATTGGATTGCATTGGGAGACATTGGATGTCGACTATACTATTGCCGGTCTCATGAGCGGGATATTTGGCACAAAGGCATTTATGGACGCACGACGTCGAGGCGGAAAATCTCGTTCAGAGGCAAAAGTCGCGGCAAGCCGCGCGAACGGCGCAAAGGGCGGTCGGCCAAGGAAATCCCAGAAGAGCGCCTGATGACTATCGGCGCTGATTGTCCTTTTTGACAACCGCGCCGGTTGCGATGCTACAGGTTTCCTCCCGCTGCATCACCCCGCTCGACGACCAGATCGAGAAACTGTTGCTGGGCCGTGGTCGGCATCCAACCGGCGCGGAGCGTCAGACCGATGGGGCGGGACGTATGCGAAAGGTCGACCGGCAGGGCGGTCAGCAAGCCTCTCGCCAATTCGGCGCGAGCTTGAAGATAGGAGATGCAGCCGAGGTGATCGCTCTGATCCAGCAGTTCGCGCATCAGAATAAGCGATCCGGATTCGACGATGCTGACCGGCGCGACACCCTTCGAAGCGAACAATGCATCGAAATGACCGCGGATCGGCGTACCGCGCTGTCCGACAATCCAAGGGAACGACGCCAGTTCCTCGATGGTAACGGTCGGCTTTGCCGATAGCGGATGGTTGCGGCCGGCGACCATGACGATGGTATCCGAGAAAAGCGCGCGCTGTTCCACGTCGCCGATCGGCGCGGGATCACGCAGGGCACCGATTAGGAAGTCGATGTCGCCGCGCCTCAGGCCCGCAAGCAGATCGTCATAAGGTCCTTCCAGCACGTGGATCGGCAGTCTCGGGCGTAGTTTGCGGAAGCGCGCGATGGCCGTCGGCAAAACATAGGCACGCGACAGCGGCATGGCGCCGATCACGATCTGTCCGGTTTCCTCGGAGATGGTCTCGGCGACATCGGCTTC
>JAGWJK010000747.1 GCA_028865845.1 Rhizobiaceae bacterium | reverse complement strand
CGGATGGAGAACGAGCCTGGGAAGAATTACAGACGTTGATGAACACGCGCATCAATAATGGGCTCGCCGGTAAATTGTCGACCAAAACCGTAGGTGAGATCCTCGACGAGGAGATTGCCGAGGGTCGTGCTTGACGGCCTACATTCTTACCACAGAGGCGGAATCGGATCTACGATCGGTAATCCGCTACACACGTGCGCAATGGGGTGCCGCCCAGAACGTCACGCCGCGATCATGAGCTGCCCTCAGCAGTGCAATGGCGTCCCCTTTTTGAGTGGTCGTGCCGTGACCAAAGCTGAGGCCATGCAACCGTAGCCGATCGCCGAAACCTCCAGGCCCTGTCCAAGTGTCCGTTTTTCCATACTGATGATCCTTTTAGTGATGAGACGTCGGAGGGTCGAAAGATCAGGACCCGTGACTGTCCGCAATATAACGCTGGCTGGATCGCGTGATTAGACGCTATAATCCGCTATGCCCTATAAGGTGACCTAATGAATAGCGAATGAGAACTTCAACAATCTTGCAGCCTTCGTCGTCGTTGCCAAAGAGCGCAGCTTCACCAAAGCGGCGGCCAAGCTGGGCGTTTCTCAGTCGGCGTTAAGCCAGACCATCAAGCTTCTGGAAGCGCACTTGGGGCTTCCGCTGCTTACTCGGAACACGCGCAGCGTCATGCCCACCAAAGCGGGCGAGAAGCTCCTGCAAACGCTGGCGCCACGCTTTGAGGAGATGGAACAGGAGATCGCGGCGCTGAGTGCCATGCGCGGTAAGCCGGCCGGCACGATCCGGATTACCGCCGGCGAGCATCCGGCGATCACGATCCTGCAGCCCGCGTTGCGGAGGTTCCTGCCCGACTATCCCGACATCCACGTTGAAGTCATAGTCGACTACGGCCTGACCGACATCGTCGCGGAAGGCTACGACGCCGGCGTACGGCTCGGCGAACAAGTTGCCCGCGACATGGTCGCGGTGCGCATCGGGCCGGAAATGCGGGTCGCGGTCGTTGGCTCGCCAGATTATTTCGTGCGGTATCCTCGACCGCAGACACCCCAGGATCTAACGCAGCAAAATTGCATCAATTTTCGGCTGCCGACGTATGGCGGACTGTTTCCGTGGGAGTTTGAGAAGGCTGGTCGCGAACTTAATGCTCGTGTCGACGGTCAGCTGGTATTCAATAACATCGCCATGCGCCTCGATGCGGCGCTCGGAAGCCTCGGCCTGGCCTACATCCCAGAAGATCAGGTACTGCCCTTTCTCACGGATGGCCGGCTAATACGGGTGCTTGAGAACTGGTGCGAGCTGTTTCCAGATTACCATCTCTCTACTATACCAGTCGGCGGCACCCTTCCCCAGCGTTTGCATTGCTGGTAGATGTCCTGCGCTACCGGGGATAGTCAGGGAGCAATCTCGCCCCGAAAATCGTCGTGGCGCTGATCACGCTCCCAGCAAATTGCAAAGGCCTTCGCTGCCTGGCCAAGGCACCTGTTTGCGGCAACGAGGCGCGTCTGTGGCTTGCGAAATCGAGCGGGAGTGCCTGAGTTTCCATGCGTTGAGGCAGCTCGTTCCCGACATTTCACCGGCTATAAGGCGACAAATCTTCGTCGCGAATGGAGCGCGCGCGGTCACTTTGTTGCGCCTGTTTCAGAGAATGGCCGACTTTTTTGTTGAGCCAGCGCCATTGGCCGTCAGAAGAGGTCTTTGCTGGGCCCATCTCACCGCAGGCGTTAACCTGCGAAAGGTGGTAGAGTAAGTCCTTTGACACCCTCTACACGGACGGCAAAAAGTCCGCCGGGATTGCGTTGGCCTTTAAAATGTTCCGCCGGGCGCTTCAGGACGGCGCTGGTGACGTAAAGCACATCGAGGTTCTCGCCGCCGAATTCGCAGCAGGTGGGAAGGTCGGTCGGCAGCTCGATCGTCTGCATCAATTTGCCGGCTGGATCGTAGCGAGATACCTTCGACGTCACCGGCAGCGTTACCCAGTAGCAGCCATCGGCGTCGATGGTCGCGCCATCGGCAACGGCGCCCAGTTCTTCGACATTGATAAAGACCCGCTTGTTATCGATGTCGCCGGTTGCAGCGTCGAAATCATAAGCGTGGACGAAACCGGAATGGCTGTCGGAAAAGTACATCGTCTTGCTGTCGGGCGACCAGGCCAATCCGTTGGAGCAGCCGACCCTGTCGATTATCTTGTGAACGGACAGATCGTGGTCAAGCCGGTAGAGCCCACCCACAAATTCCACCTGTCGCCCCGGTACTTCGAACATCGAGCCTGACCAGAAACGGCCCTGACGATCCGTCTTGCCATCGTTGAAACGCGTGTCGGGCAGATCAGCTTCAGGATCGACGATGGGATCGAACTTGCCGGTGGCCGGATCGAAAAAGTAGAAGCCGGAGACCATGGTGATCACCAAGCCGCCCTTGGCTCTTAGACCGATGCAGCCGAGATATTCCGGCGTATCCCAGGTCTCGTCCTTTCCGGTGGCGGGATCGAAGCGATGGATCTTTTTCGACCAGATGTCGATCCACCAAAGCACGTTTGTCCTCGGATCCCAGATCGTGCCTTCACCGAGTTCCGCTTTTGCATCGATGACGCATTCGATGTCGATCATATGAGCTCCCATTATTGACCTATTTGTTGCCTCTGCGCGCGAACAGTAGGCCGCCGATAACGGCGAATTGCTCGCTGCCGAGCGCGACGGTCAGGAGGATGACCATGCCATAAACCACCAGCAGCGCGCCGCTCGACAGATTTAGCGCCGGCAGCAATCCGCTGAGGATCGTCAGGATAAGTGCACCGGCGATCGTGCCGATATAGTGGCCGCCACCGCCGAGCATGGATGCACCGCCGATGGCGACGGCTGCGATCGACGTGAAGAGATAGGAATCGCCCATGCCGAGATAGGCTTGGCCGGAATAGCCTGTCAACAATATGCCGGTTAAAGCCGCGGTCAGGCCGGAGATGACATAGGTCACGATCGTCGTGCGCGCGGTCGGCACACCGGAAAATTCAGCGACCTCAGCGCTGGTGCCGAGCGCATAGAGATGCCGCCCGAACGCCGCTTTGGACAGCAACACCCAGGCGATGATCGCCAGCGCCACCCAGATGAAACCGATGATCGGAATGCCGCCGAGCCGGCCGACAGCGAGCAATTGTATGAAAGAGGGTGCCGGGGGTGTCGGCGAGCCACCGGTAAAAACGAGGATCAATCCCTGGAGGATCACATTGGCGGCCAGCGTCATGATGATCGGAGGAACGCCAAAAAGAGCAACCCCGACGCCGTTGACGAGGCCAATGACGAAGCCGCCGGCAAGGACGAGCGGAATCACCCAGAGAAGGGCAACATTCTGGCTTGCGGTAAGCATGGTCATAACGATGGCGGCGCAATTCAGCACCCAAGGC
>JAGWJK010000746.1 GCA_028865845.1 Rhizobiaceae bacterium | reverse complement strand
GATCCCGACCGTCGTCCCGAGATTGTCTGTTCTTGTTCACCGTGTTATGGGTGCGTCCACAACCTAGAGAGAAAGGAGGGCCTATCATGATCAAGTTCTTCTGGCTTCATCGCCAGTTCGGCCCGACTTTTGCCCTGCAGATGCGTTTGCAGGGCTGATCAGAGGCTGTTACTCAATGATCGTCTTCCTGGTCTGCCCTTGATGGCATTGCGGCGCCGAATGCTTCGTGTTCACGCCGCATCGTGACAATTTCCCGAGTATAGTAACTGGCAACAACGCCCAAAGTGGCGTCTGGTTTTCAAGCCGCCTCATTGGATGAGGGGGGCGGCGCTCGGGTCTATCGGAAGAAGACCATGGCTCTGATCAATCTGCGTAATCTCGGTGTCGTCCTTGGCACGCCGCTGTTTTCGAACCTCAATCTTTCCGTCGATCCGGGAGACCGTCTCGGCATCGTTGCCGCCAACGGTCGGGGCAAGTCGACGCTCCTGAACTGCATCGCCGGCAGGCTGGACCCTTCCTCGGGCGAGATCACCCGGGGGCGCGGGGTGACCGTCGGCTATGTCGAACAGAACGTCCCGCCGCAACTGTCGCAGGAGACATTTTATGAAGCGGTGCGTCTGGCGCTTCCGGCGGATCACGCCGACGGCGAGGAATGGCGTGTCGATATCGTGCTGGATTCGCTTGAGGTCGCCGAGGAGCTGCGCGGCAAAAGGCTCAGCGAGCTGAGTGGCGGCTGGCAGCGTCTGGCGATGCTCGCCCGCGTCTGGGTGACGGAGCCCGACGTGCTCTTGCTGGACGAGCCGACCAACCATCTCGATCTCGCCAAGATCGCCCTGCTGGAAGGCTGGTTGAACGCCCTGCGGCGCGATGTTCCCGTGCTGATTTCGAGCCACGACCGGGCGTTTCTGGATGCAGTCACCAACCGCACCCTGTTTCTGCGCGAGCAGCAGTCGCAGACCTATGCCTTGCCCTACAGCCGGGCGCGGGCGGCGCTGGACGAGGCCGATGCCTCGGACGAGCGGCGATATCAGAAAGACATAAAGGTGGCGCAGCAGCTCAGGCGGCAGGCGGCAAAGCTCAACAACATCGGCATCAATTCCGGCAGCGATCTCCTGACGGTGAAGACCAAACAGCTGCGGGCGCGCGCCGAGCGTATCGAGGATGCCGCGCGGCCGGGTTATCAGGAACGCTCTTCCGGGGCGATCAAGCTCGCGAATCGCGACATCCAGGCCAAGGTGCTGGTGACTCTCGACGACGCCTGGGTCGAAACGCCCGATGGGACGCCGTTGTTCAAGACCGGCAAGCGCTGGATCTGCCAGGGTGATCGCATCGTTTTGCTCGGGCGCAACGGTGCCGGCAAGACCCGCCTCGTCGAGATGATCCGCAAGGCGATCGACAATCCGTCGGCTGCGGGTGCCATCAAGGCGACGCCGTCGCTGGTGCTTGGCTACAGCGACCAGGCGCTCTCCAATCTCGGCATGGACGATACGCCACTCGGCGTCATCGGCCGGCGCTTCGAGCTCAGCGAGCAGCGTGCCCGAACCCTGCTGGCCGGTGCCGGCATGACGGTCGAGATGCAGGGGCGTGCGATCAGCAGGCTGTCGGGCGGGCAGAAGGCACGGCTGGCGATGCTGGTGTTGAGACTCACCAACCCCAACTTCTACCTGCTCGACGAGCCGACCAACCATCTCGATATCGATGGGCAGGAGACATTGGAGGATGAACTGATGGCGCAGGAGGCAAGCTGCCTGCTCGTCTCTCATGACCGAAGCTTCGTGCGAGCAATCGGCAATCGTTTCTGGCTGATCGAAAAGCGCCGCCTGGTCGAGGTCGACGACCCCGAGGCATTCTTTGCCGATGCGGGCAGGGCTGAATGACGAATCGGCTCTCGCGCGGTCCCGTGTTTTGGCCTGGGACTTCGCGAGAGCGACCATTCAATCGTCGAAGGATTGGGATCCTCTACGCAATGCGCTGTTGGCGCCCTGCGTCAAAACATGTGTAAGCCGCCTGCCACAATAGTTTCATGATGGCTTTGGAATATGCGGTGATTCTTAAGCTTGAAATCATTTCGACGTGCTAGTCGGCGGGCGTAAGTCTTTATTTCTAAGCATGGCAAATTGGGGATCCCGTGAGGCTGTGTCTCGCTCTCCGCATGGGCTCCCCTGGGGGAATGGAGGATGGTCAGGAGCGGCTGTTCTCTACGAGGAGGGGAGCGGTTAGGAGTGGCCGCTCCCTTTCGCTCTTTAGCGTCTTCGGTCTTCATAAATCTCGCGAAACGCTCCTCCGCTTAGGTGATCGTCGCGCCAATTGCGCCTGTGCATTCCGCAACGGTCGGCCGGATTGAGGCCCAGGCGCTGTCAGGCGGCGATTTACCGTAACGTACTTGTGCGCTCCGCGCGAATGTTGACCATCGCTTGCGAAACCGGTTGGCCGCCCGAGGCCGGAAGGCTTGGGCCGCCCACGTCCTCGTGGAGATTCCCGATGTTCAGAGTGTTGTGTGCGTTATGCTTCTTTGCCGTCGGCTTGACCTCCGCTGCGGCAAAATCCGCTCTTCCGGACGATTTTGCCAGCCGAATGATCGAGCGCCGTGCCGTAGAGGCTGTCATATGGGGGATGCCCGCGGTCAACACCGACCTGATGCTGCAGGAAATGCTCGCCAAGACGCCCGCCAAGGTCGGGCAGGTCATATACTGGGGCCGTCCGCTCGACTGGCATAACCAGACCCTGACGCCAAATCCGGATGCTCTTTACTTCATGGTCTTCTTCAACGTGAAGGACGGTCCCATCGTTCTCGACCTTCCGCCGGGCAATTCCGATGGATCGTTCAACGGCAACATCGTCACCGTCTGGCAAATGCCGCTGGAGGATGCGGGCCTGCTGGGCGCCGACAAGGGCGCGAGTGGGAAATATCTGGTGTTGCCGCCAGACTGGAAAGGAACGGTGCCCGACGGCTATATCCCGCTGCAATCCGATGTGTTCAGCGGCTACATGCTCTTCCGTTCTAACCTTGCCAGCCACGCGGATGCCGATGTCGAAAAGGCGATCGATTATGGCAAGCGCATGAAAATCTACCCGCTGGCATGGGCCGCGAGTCCGCCGGAAACGGTCTTCGTCGACGTCAAGGACGTCCTGTTCGACAGCACCATCCGCTATGACGCAAGCTTCTTTACCCATCTCGACCGCATCGTGCAGAACGAGCCTTGGTTACAGCGCGACCGCGCCATGATCGACCAGCTCAAGACGCTCGGGATCGAGAAGGGCAAGGAATTCAACCAGGACAAAAACACTGCCGGCCTGGCGGAAGCCGGCGTTCATGAGGCGCAGTCGATCCTCGCGGCAATGTACGACAAGGGCTGGCCGAGCTTTTTCGACCATACCCAATGGCGGGCCGCGGCACCTGCC
>JAGWJK010000745.1 GCA_028865845.1 Rhizobiaceae bacterium | reverse complement strand
TCGCATGGCTGCAGAAAGCATTTGTTGCTGCCGGGATAGTCGGCCCGGAGGCGAGCGAAGCGCGCGCCAAGGCGGTATTTGCTGCGGTCGCGGGCGCGCAGCTCATGGCAAGGAGCCGAGCGGACATCTCGCTCTACGACACTCTCATCGACGGCTATCGATCCGCAGGGCTCCTACCCGCATAAGCCCGCAAAAGGACTTGGGGGTTACGCGATCCCTCCGCTCTTGAGAGGAATCGAGCTTGCGGCCCGGCAATGTTGCAACTATGCCGCACTTCCAGGCTTAGTCAAAAATTTCGCTGGGGTCGACTTGGCGTGTGCGCGCAATCGATCTAGGGTTGATCATCATCAACACGGTTCGAGGGGGTTTTAGATGGCTGATTTTTCCAACTCCCCAGTGGCTTCCGCGACTTTCGCCTGAAGCCGTCGGCGTTTTTCAACGCGACAGAACCTGATGGACTGGTCCTGACTTTCCGGTCGATCGTTTCCCAAAACACCATTTCGCGCGGTTTTGCGCGGACATCCTTTTCCCTGTGACGGAGCCGGCGAAAGCCGGATACATCAATGGCTTTTGGTTTCAAATCCCGCCGCGGCGGTGCTTTTCGCAGCGTTTTTCGTTATTGCTGGGCTCACTGGAAGCATCAGCCCGGCCGTGTCATCTTCATGTTGTGCGCGGTCATGCTGTCGACGCTTGCCGATGTGCTCACCCCCCTGTTTTCTGGGCGGCTGGTCGATGCCGTGGTGTCCGGCCACCCGAGCGACGCAGCAACCTGGAACGACGCCTTCAATGCTTTCTGTTGGCTGATGGGATTGTCGATCAGCGCCGTCATCCTGCGGCATGTCACGTTCACCGCCATCATCGGCTTCACGCTGAAGTCGATGTCGGAGATTGCGGCGAATTCCTTTTTTCACATCCAGCGCTTTTCAAGCGACTGGCACGCCAACAGTTTTGCCGGCTCCACCGTTCGCAAGGTGACGCGCGGCATGTGGGCGCTCGACCTGCTCAACGACACCGTCTTCGTTGCGCTGTTCCCGTCGCTGGTGATGCTCGTCGGCTCGACCATTCTCATGACCTGGTACTGGCCGCTGATGGGACTACTGGTCGGCGCCGGATCGATCTTCTTCATCGCCTTCACCGCGATCATGGCGCTACGCTATGTCGCGCCGATGGCCAGCATGGCCAATAGCTGGGATACACGCCTTGGCGGCGCGCTTGCCGATGCGGTAACCTGTAACGCGGTGGTCAAGGCCTTTGGTGCGGAAGACCGGGAAGACAAGCGCCTCGCCTCGGTCACCAGAAAGTGGCAGGATCGCACAGGACGCACCTGGACGCGCGGCACTCTGAACGGCAGCTTGCAGAATGCGCTACTCAGCCTGCTGCGCGGCTGCGTGTTGGGGCTTGCCCTCTGGCTCTGGGTCAACGGCAAAGCCAATGCCGGCGATATCACCTTCGTCCTGACCGCATTTTTCATCCTTCAGGGGTATTTGCGTGAAATCGGCATGCATATCCGCAACCTGCAGCGCTCGGTCAACGACATGGAGGAGCTCGTCACCATCAATGCCCAGCCGTTGGGCGTGGAGGATGTTCCGGGTGCACCGGCGCTCCATGTGAAGGCAGGCCAGATCATCTTCGATCGTGTCACCTTTCATTATGGCAACCATCATTCTCCGCTTTACAAGGACTTCTCGGTCACCATCAAGCCGGGTGAACGGGTTGGCCTCGTCGGTCACTCCGGCTCGGGGAAGACGACCTTTGTCAAGCTGATCCAGCGCCTGCATGACGTCAATCACGGCATGGTCGCGATCGACGGGCAGGATATTTCCAAGGTGTCGCAGACATCCCTTCGCCGCCAGATTGCCATCGTGCAGCAGGAGCCCATCCTGTTTCACCGCTCGCTGGCGGAAAATATCGCCTACGGGAAGCCGACGGCCACGCAGGGAGAAATCATGGCGGCTGCGCGGCTTGCCAGCGCCCATGATTTCATCGAGGCCTTGCCAAAGGGCTATGCAACGCTTGTCGGCGAACGCGGCATCAAGCTTTCCGGTGGCGAACGGCAACGCATCGCCATCGCCCGCGCATTCCTCGCCGATGCACCGATCCTGATCCTGGACGAGGCGACCTCGAGTCTCGATTCGGAATCGGAAATGCTTATTCAGCAGGCGATGGAGAGGCTGATGGAGGGACGAACGACACTCGTCATCGCCCACCGTCTGTCGACGGTGCGGGCGCTCGACCGGCTGCTGGTCTTCGAACACGGGCATATCGCCGAGGAAGGCACCCATGCCAGCCTCATCCGACGCAAGAACGGCATCTATCGCGGGCTGTTCGAGCGCCAGGCCCTGGAACTGACGAGGGATGTTGCGAGCGAAGGCCTGATCGGCTGATCGTTGCCCGTGGGTATCCCCTCCCCGCCAAATCGTCTCGCCTCAACAGGCGAGACGATCATCCTAGGTCCGAAGTTCGGACTTCAGCGGGCAACGGCGCTCCGCCAATTGCCCATCTTGTCTCCGGAACCATGACCGGCCGAAACGGAGGCGAGACTATTGCGCCCCTGCTCCCAGGGTGGCGAGAAGCTCGTCCAACTGCCCGAACTGCTCGGGCATCGCGTCTTCCATGCCGACGAAAGACTGGTCGAGCGCTTCTTTCGATGGATAGAGTTCTTTCAGGACCAGCAGCGTGCTGCCGTCCTCTTCCTCGAAGGTAACGGTGGTGACGGCGCCGTCATCGCTTTCGTCATTGGTCCAGACGATTCGCGAAAGAGGCACCACATCGAGATATTTGCCGAAGAAAGTCATGGCGTTCGAGGCGTCGCGTCCGAACGCGATGCGATAGCTGCCGCCGGTGCGGACATCCATCTCGCAGGAAAGCAGGGGAACGCCGCTCGATTTCGGCGCCCACCACAGCTTGAACAGGTCGGGCTTGGTCCACGCGTCGAACACAAGGCGAACCGGTGCGTTGAAGCTGCGCGTGACGACGAGTTCGCGTTCCGACCTCCGCTCAACCGCCGTGCGGCCATCACTCACTCTCTTGCCCATCTTTTATCTCCTTCCGTTTCAAGGCTTCGACGACCTCGTCCAGGGCGTCGAAACGCAGGTTCCAGATCCGGCGGCGTCCCTCTATCCAGGCCGCCTCCTCCGCAAGATCGCGTAGGCCGAGTCTGCAGGTCCGCACCCGTCCAACCTTCTCGGTCGTAACCAGCCCCGCCTGCTCCAGGACGCCGACGTGCTTCTTCATGCCCGTGAGGGTCATGTGGAACTTCTCTGCAAGCTCCGTGATCGAGGCCTCCGCAGTTCCAAGCTGCTCCAGAACGCCACGTCGAGTGGCGTCCGAAAGCGCGGCGAACGTGGCATCAAGGCGGGTTGTCAAATACTGAACCATTTAGTTCAGTGTCTAGCATAGGGATC
>JAGWJK010000744.1 GCA_028865845.1 Rhizobiaceae bacterium | reverse complement strand
GGAGGCCCAGAAGGAAATCACGCTCTCGGCCGACCTCGATACGTGACGCGATCGGCGGCATTGCTTCAGGCGCGATCCCTCCAGCATGCCCTGGCCGGTCAATCTGCCTGCGCTCGGGCAGATATCGGCCGGGGCTCAGTTTTGCTGGATGAATTGCAAGATGAGAGTTGCGATCGTCTCCGGCGCGTCCTCCAGGCAATAATGGCCAACGCCGTCGAGCAGGTGGACGGGAGCGCTGGGAAAGACATCCTTGAACAGCGGCAGGAAATGGTCTGCATTCAGCGTTCTGTCCGCCGTGCCCCAAATGGCCAAGGCGGGCTTTGCGCGGATGGCGCTCAGTGCGACCGCGCTCGGCGTCTCGAACCGATGGCGATCAAGGGCAAAACCTTTCGCCCAGCCGATCGCGCCGAGACAATCGGCGGGCGTTGCGAAATGCGCGCCATAGGCGGAAAGCCAGACATCGGTAATCAGCGCATTGTTCTCGAAACCGTTCAGCTTCAGCACGCTCAGAATGTTGAAGCCGAGATGCCCGAGCACGGTTTCGAGCGCGTTATCCGCCTGCGCCCGCATGATCCATTGGAACCAGGGCGAAATCCCGGCATTGGCGACAAGGCGCTCGACAAGATCGGTCTGGCCGAAAGGTGTCGGTCCGTTGGTGGAGATCACCCTGATGATGCGATCGGGATGGCGGGCTGCCAATCCCATGCCGACAGGGCCGCCGAAATCATGTATGACCAGGGTGATGTCGCGCAGATCGAGCGCGAGAACGAAGCGCTCCAGATTGTCGATGTGATCGTGCAGCCAGTAGCTGCGATCCTGCGGCGTGGCGCTCTTGCCGAAACCCATATGGTCGGGAACGACGACACGGTAGTGCCCGCCGAGTGCGCGGACCAGATGGCGGAAAAGATAGCCCCAGCTCGGTTCGCCATGCAGGCAAAGCACGACGCCCGCATCGCGAGGCCCCTCGTCGATGTAATGCATTCGGAAACCGGCTGCGTCGGTGAAATTGGGTGTGTAAGGAAAGCTACCGTCAAATGTTTCTGCGGGGGAGATCATCGTCAAATTCCTCGGTCAATTTCTGGGCAATGTGGTTTCATTTTAAAACCATTTGCGTCGTACCGATGCTGGTTTTATCTTGCAACCAAGAAATTGAGCCCGGGACAATGCGCCATGCCGGTCGCGTCGCCGGCATGCGAATGAAGAGGAGACCGCATGGTCAAGCGAACCAGCCACAAGCAAACCGCATGTCCTGTGGCAAGACCTCTGGATGCCATCGGTGACTGGTGGTCGCTGCTGATCATCCGCGACGCGTTCGATGGGCTGCGGCGCTTCGGTGAATTTCAGAGAAGTCTCGGTCTTGCGAAGAACATCCTCTCGGTGCGGCTTCGCAATCTCGTCGAGCACGGTATCCTCGACACCGTTCCCGCCTCGGATGGCAGTGCCTATCAGGAATATGCGCTGACGGAAAAAGGACGCGGCCTCTTTCCGCTTCTCGTCGCCTTGCGGCAATGGGGCGAGGACTACTTTTTCGCGCCTGGCGAAGACCATGTGCTGCTTACGGATCGCAAGCATGGCATGCCGGTGAAGCGGCTCGAACTTCGTGCCGAAGACGGGCGCATATTGAAGCCGGAAGACACCATCATCAGCCCGTCGCCATCGCCATCGCCGAAAGGCTGAAATAGCGCGCGAAGCGATGTTCGTCGATCGAAGGCAGGCAAACAAATTTTCGGGGCGATAGCCCCTGATCCGAGCAAAAAATCACATAGTGAATTTTTCGGTAATCCAAACCCGGCGCCCATACGTACACCATTCTCAGAGAATGTCGTCTATCGTAGCTCAAGCAATGTGGTCGCGCCGCATGAACGATAAATCGCCGCTGTCGGAGGAGAGCTTTGAAAAGGCCGCAGAATTGCTGTCGCTTCTCGCCGAGCCGAAACGCCTGCGAATCCTGAGCGTCACCAGCAAGGAAGAGATTTCGGTGAGCGCCCTGGCGGAGCGCATCGGCGTGGGCAAGACGCTTATTTCGCATCATCTCGGGACATTGCGAATGCACAATGCCGTCGAGACGAGAGAGGCGGGTACGCTTGTCTATTACCGGTGCACATCACCGACGATCCACAAGATGATCGCGACGATCGAGGAGATCGTCGACGCGGCGCAATGACCGGTAGGGTGACTGGTAAAGCCCTGCGCAATCCCGCTCGCCGCACGAGGGGAAACCTTACCCGGAAAACAAAAAAAGCCCCACCGAAGCGAGGCCAAGATTGGACCGCCCCGGGGAAATCGGAAGCGGAGTGGCGTCTTTAGCGCCCTCGCAGCAAGGCGGCTAGGCCACTTCAGGTCGTTTCGGTACGGTTTAAAAGAAATCCGATCCTATCCGATGCCGATCATCCCCAGGCACCCCGCGCCCACCGCAGAATTTCGACGAATCCCTCGCCGCCGGCGGAGCATGACAGCGTTTCCGTACCGGAAATGGTCCAGTCCCGCTGAACGCCGGAATGCACGCCGACTGCCCTGACATCGCCGTCGAACCAGGCAAACAGAGGCGAACCGCTGGCACCGCTCGCCTCGTCGGCATCGTTTTCCACCTGGGTGGTATCGTAGGTCTCACCATTGAGCTCGATGTCGTCGCCATCGTCGTCATCCCTGACCGCGATACCGCGTTGTCTAGACATCGCCCAGAGGCTGCGATCGAAGGGAAAGCCGCACATTTCCCAAACCTGCAAATCCTCCCAGTCGGAGTCGTAGCTGACGGCGCCGAAATAGCCGAGGTCCTCACCGATCGGGTCGTAGAGTTCGCAGACCATGATGTCGTTGCCGGCATCGGAGTGCCACCAGGTGCAGCTGCGTACATAGGTGACATAGCCCATGCCGAACACGGAGCGACCACCCCAGCAGGCCGGGATGACCTCGATGCGCCATCCGTCCGCCGCCGTGTCCGGATGCGCGTGGCCCGAGGTGACGAGGGTTCGCTTGCCGACCAGAAAGCCTGAGGCATGCGAGCGCTGGCCCCAGGTATCGCCTGGCTTGAGCCGCGATTCGATGTGCAGCTTGCAGACCGCCGAATAGGGATAGGCGTCCGGATAGACGAATTCGCGATTGTCGTCGCCGATGATGGTGACATGCGGGTCCTCGGCAAGCAGCACCTTGCCGCCGCCTGCGGCCCGGCCGATCTGCCGCTTGGCGGGAGAGACGATTTTCGGATGGTACGCGATCGGAAAGCCCTTCGGCACGAAGGCGTCAAGCGCACGAAATTTTCCCGAGCCGCCACCCTTGCTCTTCACCGTTTCGCCGCGCCTGATATCGCGCACCGGCAGGCCGAAATTGACGAAGCCGTCCGAAGCCAGCTCGAACGCACCCTTCGCAAGCCGCGACTCGACGATACCAACGGCATGATCGCCGTCG
>JAGWJK010000743.1 GCA_028865845.1 Rhizobiaceae bacterium | reverse complement strand
GTAGCTGTCAGGATGATCTGGCAAAAAGAGAAGACTCCGGAAGCGACCGCATTCGCCCGACGGAAGCTGTTGTTTGGCTGCGCCTTATCGCTCGACGCCTGGCGTTCTTGGAGACCACATGCCGAAGACCTCATCGTCCCTGTCTCGTCGTCTTCGGCGTTTCGGCCGTGTAGCTTTGCTCGCCCTTTCGCCCTTCGCAATTGTCGCCGGCGGCTTTTACGCCCACATGTTCTGGACGACGAATTTTCATCAGGTGATCCCCGGCGAAGTCTATCGCTCGTCGCAGCCTTCGGCAGCCACGATCGCCGAACTGCAAAAGCAATATGGCATCAAGACCATCATCAACCTGCGCGGCGATAACAGCGGTCGCGGATGGTATGACAGCGAAGTGGCGCAAGCCAAGGAACTCGATATCACCCATATCGACTTCAAGATGTCTTCGAGCCGGGAACTGACCCAGCAGCAGGCGGCCCAGCTTGTCGAGATCATGCGCGATGCGCCGAAGCCGCTGCTCATCCACTGCCAGGCCGGTGCCGATCGTACCGGACTTGCTTCGGCTCTCTATCTTGCCGCCATCGCCAAGACCGGCGAAGCCGAGGCCGAAAGCCAGATGTCGATCGTCTACGGCCACCTGCCGCTGTCCTTCACATCGGCCTATGCCATGGACCGGACATTCGAAAAGCTTGAGCCCTGGCTCGGCCTTTCCGACTCCTGAAGATTGCCTGTTATATAATCTGTAACATTGAGAGACTACCGGTTGACGGACAGAATGTTGCGTTGCGACATTGATTCTGAAAACCAGTTATCCGGGGTTTGTCGATGAACCAGTTCGATCTCATAGTGGTGGGCAGCGGCCCGGCAGGCCGCAGGGGCGCCATCCAGGCTGCGAAACTCGGCAAGAGCGTTCTTGTCGTCGAACAGGGCAAGCGGGTCGGCGGCGTTTCGGTTCACACAGGTACCATCCCCTCGAAGACATTGCGCGAGACTGCGCTCAATCTTTCCGGCTGGCGCGAGCGCGGCTTCTATGGCCGCGCCTACCGCGTCAAGCAGGAGATCAGCGCCGAAGACCTGCGCCGCCGCCTGCTGATCACCCTCGACCATGAAGTGGAAGTGCTCGAACACCAGTTCGCCCGCAACCGCGTGCAGCACATCCGCGGCAAGGCAAGCTTCGTCGATCCGCAAACCCTGCAGATCGTCAAGGACGACGGCGAAGTCGTTCACATCACCGGCGCCAGCATTCTTCTTGCCGTCGGCACCAAGCCGTTCCGTCCCGATTACATGCCCTTCGACAGCAAGACGGTCCTCGATAGCGACGAGCTGCTGGAAATTCAGGACCTGCCGCGCTCGATGGTGGTCATCGGCGCCGGCGTCATCGGCATCGAATATGCGACGATCTTCAGCGCGCTCGACACGCAGGTGACCCTCATCGATCCGAAATCGACGATGCTGGATTTCATCGACCGGGAAATCGTCGAGGACTTCACCTATCAGCTGCGCGACCGCAACATGAAGCTGCTGCTCGGGCAGAAGGCCGAAAAAGTCGAGCGCCTCGAGAGCGGCAAGGTTGAACTCACGCTCGACAATGGCCGCCGCCTCACCACCGACATGGTGCTGTTCGCCGCCGGCCGCATGGGCGCTACGGATACGCTCAATCTGTCTGCCGCCGGCCTCGAAGCCGACAATCGCGGCCGCCTCAGCGTCAATCCGGAAACCTTTGCCACCTCGGTGCCGCACATCTTCGCCGCCGGCGACGTTGTCGGCTTCCCGAGCCTTGCCTCGACCTCAATGGAACAGGGCCGCATCGCCGCCCGCGTCGCCGTGGGCGCCATTGCCAAGGAACCCCCGAAATACTTCCCCTACGGCATCTACGCCGTGCCGGAAATCTCGACCTGCGGCCTGACCGAAGAAGAGGTCAAGGAACGGCACATCCCTTATGAATGCGGCATCGCCCGCTTCCGCGAGACCTCGCGCGGCCACATCATGGGCCTCGACACCGGTCTCCTGAAGATGATTTTCTCGCTGAAGACCCGCCGCCTCCTCGGCGTCCACATCGTCGGCGAAGGCGCGACCGAGCTCGTCCATATCGGACAGGCCGTCTTGAATCTGAAGGGCACCGTCGAATACTTCGTCGAAAATACCTTCAACTACCCGACGCTCGCCGAAGCCTACAAGATCGCCGGCCTCGATGCGTGGAACCGCATGGGCGATATCAAGTCGGAGCTTTGAGCGCAGGTCTGCGGTTGCCGGGTTCTCTCTCCCTGACTGACTGTGGGGAGAGGATTGGGGTCCGGGACATTTCCTCAGTGACGGTCAATCGCTCGGCTCGATATCCGAGCCCATGCGACGCGCCTGTGCTCTCCGGGCCAGTCTTACATCGACGCAGAAACACAGCTGTAATCCGAACTATGGAGCCATCTGAATGGTTGAAGCTTTGTTCGGGTATCTCTAGCAGAGGCGTTAGAAGCTCGCGAACGTGATTCTTTCCCACGCCTGACAGCTGCAGTTCCCTTTCGAATCGATAGTTTACAACCCTCTACGACCGCCTCCCGCCAAAAAGGGATAAGCGTCTCGCTGGCACCACATCAACAAAAAAGGCCCCGCCGCGAACGGCAGAGCCTCGATTGTGATCCGGAAAAACCGAATTATTCGGCGCTGTCTTCAGCGGCCTTCTTCTTCGAGGCGGCCTTCTTCTTCGGAGCAACAGCGACTTCTTCTTCGCCTTCGGCGGCAGCTTCCGTGGCTTCGGCCTTGGCAGCAGCCTTCTTCTTCGGCGCAGCCTTCTTGCCTTCCGGCTTGTCTTCGGCTTCTGCTTCGTCGTCGGCGAGCAGCGCTTCCTTGGAAACGGTCTTGTCGGTGACGTCGACTTCGGTCAGCAGGTGATCGATGACCTTTTCTTCGAAGATCGGCGCGCGCAGGTTGGCGGATGCGCCGGGCGTGTTGCGGAAGAATTCCAGGATTTCCTTTTCCTGGCCCGGGAACTGCTGCAGCTGTGCGTAGAGAGCGCGCTGCAGTTCGTCTTCGCTGACTTCGACGCCGGCCTTTTCGCCGATTTCGGAGAGAACGAGGCCGAGGCGAACGCGACGCTCAGCCAGCTTGCGGTATTCTTCGCGAGCCTTTTCTTCGGTCGTGTCTTCGTCTTCGAAGGTCTTGCCGGATTCGTTCAGATCGGTCTCGATCTGGCGCCAGATGCTGGCGAACTCGGCGTCGACGAGCTTCTGCGGGGTGTCGAACTGGTACATCTCGTCGAGCTGGTCGAGGATCTGACGCTTGACCTTCTGGCGGGTGACCGAGCCATACTGGCTTTCGATCTGGCCGCGAACGATTTCCTTAAGACGATCAGCCGATTCGAGGCCGAGCTTGGTGGCGAGCTCGTCGTTGATCTCGATTGCGCCCGGAGCGGCAACTTCC
>JAGWJK010000742.1 GCA_028865845.1 Rhizobiaceae bacterium | reverse complement strand
ACATGATATGGCGCTTCCCAGCACTTGCGGTGCCGCCGCCAGATCCGATTGAGGCCGCCCAGGCGTGGATTATTTTGCGGATGGGCGTCAGTCCAATCCGAGAATATCCTTGAACACAACAGCACGCAGAATGACGCCACGTTCGTCGGCGATTAGAAAGGCTCTGCCGTCGACCCTGTGTCCGTGGAGAACGAGTTCGGCGATCATTTCCCGCGCAACCTTCCTTGCTTCTTCAATGGCATCTGCGAGGCAAGGAAGCTCAAGCCCTTCAAGATCGGGTTCGAATCCGCCGATGTCTCTGACATGGAAGAAGAATTTCATTTCTGCACTCTCTTTCTGCCGAAACGCTTACGCTCCGCTACGGGTTCCGTGTCGAAATACGTCAGACAGTGAGAAAAACTGTTCGGGAATCGGACGATAAAACCCCGTAGCAAAAGGGTTTTTACGATCCCTGATCATTGTCGTGTGTGCGGAAATAGCCGAAAGCTTGCCGGGGATCGATCAACAGAAAAGCGGGATACTGGCCCTTCAAAAAAGGCCGGGTGCAAGCACGCCTGTCTTCGTAAAATCCACTCGATAGCGAGATCGCGTCGATGGATTGAAGGACGTTCCGTCATCTGAGGAATGGTGAGGCTGCGTCTGGAGCCTCACCGGTTTTTTGAATGTGCATGCGTTACTGGATGATTTGAACGACTTTGTGAGTCTTCGGCTCAACGATCACCCGCTGCTGGCCGACCACGACATAGCCGTACTTCGGGTCCTCCGGGACGGGCGTTACGACGACATCCGAAGGCAAAGCACGCCCGACTGCGACGGGCTGATCGATAACGACCGTCCGTTCAGGCGCAGGCGCCTGCTCGACATAGGTGACGACCTTGCTGGGCGGCGGGTCAATTGCAGCGCCGGTGATACCGCCGGCGACGCCGCCGACGACTGCGCCAACTGGACCTCCAACGACTGCTCCGGTGGCCGCACCGCCAACAATACCCGTGACAGTGCCATCGGCATAGGCGGATGCAGCGAACGAACAGACAACGGCTGCGGTGGCAATCAGAATCTTCTTCATTTTGCTCACTCCTTTTGTTGTTGAGCACCTTTTAAATGGACGGGCAGGGCACTTGTTCCTGTGCAAGTAACGTTGCAAGCGGTCACGTTGGGGTTGTTTTTGTAACGATGTGTGAGTTCGCGTTTCCTGCAACAGGGCGAAGTCAGGCCTGCTCTGGGCGATGATGGAATCCTTCGGTCGGTCGTCCGGTCCTCAGCGATCTTAGACATAGGAGCCATCTTTCGCACCCTTGCGACACCCAGGGAGGATCGTTCGGCGAATCGCGAAAAATCCCCAGGAAGCAACTGAAAAAGCTGCGGTTAATCGGAAAAGGGGCAGCGTGCCCTGCCGCGATCACAGGCCCCGTTCCGTGTCGCTGTTTACATCGGGGCTTCTCGGCGAGCGTCTCGTCGATGTTGATCGTCGATCGGACAATGCAACTCGGTTGGATCGCTACGCGAATATTGCTGCCGTTGGTGGTAAAAACGGTGCTTCGTTTCTGCTTTCGCGGTTGGTCTTTTGCGTGTCGCGGATCAACTTGTCCCTTTATCCATCAAGGACATCACGAACACGTGCAGCCAGGTCTTCAAATGCAAACGGCTTCGTCAACAGATGGACACCTTTATCGAGGCGGCCATGATGAACGATTGCGTTTCGCGAATAGCCGGTCGTGAACAAAGCCTTTAAGGATGGAGATATTTCCCGCGCCTTGGCAACGACCTCAGCACCGCTCATCCCTCCAGGCAGAATGACGTCACAGAAAATGAGATCGATCTCTCTGTGGCTCGCCAATAGCTGAAGTGCGGCGGGACCGTCGGGCGCTTCCAGCACATGATAGCCCAGTTCTCGCAAGGATTCGACGGAATAGGCGCGGACATCCGGATCATCCTCGACAACGAGAACGACCTCTCCGTCGGCTGCCTCCGGAACGGGTGGTTCGGCTGCCGCTTCCTCCGTTGCACTTTCGGTCGTAAGTCGCGGGAGGTAGATTTTAACCGTCGTGCCTTCACCGACCTCTGAGTAGATCTTCACGTGACCTTTTGATTGTTTGACGAAACCGTAGACTTGGCTCAGCCCCAGTCCCGTCCCTTTGCCCTGATCCTTGGTCGTGAAAAACGGTTCAAAAACGCGCGACAAGGTTTCTGCATCCATTCCGGTGCCGGTGTCGGAGACTGTGATCACGGCATATTGCCCCGGAATAACCTCCGCATGCGCAGCCGCGTAAGCCTCGTCGAGATGCGCATTATAGGTTTCCACAGTGAGCATACCGCCGTCCGGCATCGCGTCACGCGCATTGATTGCCAAGTTGAGAAGGGCACTTTCTAACTCGTTCGGGTCCGCCTCCGTCTTCCAAAGGCCGCCGGCAAGCACGACTTCGATCTGGTAGATCTCACCGAGCGTTCGGTGCAGCAAGTCGGACATTCCGCGAATGAGGAGGTTCGCGTCGACTGGCTTTGGGTCAAGGGCCTGGCGGCGTGCAAACGCCAGGAGCCGTTGCGTAAGAGAAGCCGCCCTTTTTGCTCCGTTCATTGCGTTGCCGGCGGCACGCCGCAGCCGGCCCGCATCACTTGGCAGGTTTCTGGCCACTATATCGAGATTTCCCATGATGATTTGCAGGAGATTGTTGAAGTCGTGGGCGACACCGCCGGTCAGCTGGCCGACGGCCTCCATCTTCTGCGACTGTCTCAAGGCTTCGGCATTCCGGGAAAGCTCATCCGTCTTCCGCTTCACCACCTCTTCAAGGTTCGCATTCAGTTCACTTAACGCCTCTTGCGCGTGCGCGCGTTCCTTCAGCTCCCTCTGAGCCGCGTCGAACAATCGCGCGTTATCGATCGCGACGGCCGCCTCGCCGGCAAGACCGGCCAATCCTCCCTCGGATGCCGCGTCGAACATGCCGGTTTTGGAGTGCCCAAAAAACAGTCCGCCAATCACGTCTCCAGTTCGCGAAATGACCGGAACTGCCAAGTAGCTGCGCACTGGAAGATGACCTTCCGGCATTCCGCTTCTGGGCGCGTTTTTACCGTAGCGGGGGTCTTTTGTGATGTCGTCCGACCGAACGATGCCCTGACCAAGAAAGGTGGGCGCGAAAACTGCAGTGTTGCGCGGCATCGGAAACTTCGCGAACGCGTCGCGATGAACGCCAGACAGAGAATAGAGCATATAACTCTCTCCCGCGGCGTTTATGACGTTATAGAAAAATGCGCCGAACTGGGCGCCCGTCAGTTCCACTCCAGCGTCCGTGACCAACTGCACAAGGGCGTCAAGATTGTTCTCGCGAGCGAGATCGGCTCCCGCACGATTGAGGATTTCAAGTGAACGAGTACGCTCACGCAATGCCGTCTCGATTTGTCTTTGCTCCGTGCGATC
>JAGWJK010000741.1 GCA_028865845.1 Rhizobiaceae bacterium | reverse complement strand
GGCGCGAGGTCCTTTTTGTTGATGACGAGAAGATCGGATTTGGTGATGCCCGGACCGCCCTTGCGCGGGATTTCCTCGCCCTGGCAAACCGAAATCACGTAGATGGTGATATCGGCAAGATCGGGCGAAAACGTCGCCGCGAGATTGTCGCCGCCGGATTCGATGAACACGACGTCGAGATCGGGAAGCCGCTCGTTCAATCCGGCGATCGCCTGCAGATTGATCGTCGCATCCTCGCGGATGGCGGTGTGCGGGCAGCCGCCGGTTTCAACGCCGACGATACGGTCCGACGTCAGCGCCTGCATGCGCACCAGCGCTTCCGCGTCTTCCGTCGTGTAGATGTCGTTGGTGATTACCGCGACGGAATAATCGTCGCGCATCGCCTTGCAAAGCTTTTCCGTGAGCGCCGTCTTGCCCGATCCGACAGGACCGCCGATGCCGACGCGCAAAGGTCCATTTCTCGATTTCATGCCTTAAACTCCGATAGGCGGATAGAATAGCGAAGCGCGCTCCTTTCGCCCACCGGCGAATGACGTAGAGCGCATTTCGAACGCAATATTTCCCTGGGAGAGGTCTCTCACGAGCGAAACAGTCTCGTCCCCTGCGTCTCATGGCGAAGGCTCGAAATGTCGGCCTGCACCGTCGCAGCGCCGAGATCGTCGAGGTTCGACAGCGCCGCGCGTTGCGACACATCGGCGATCGTTTCTTCCAGCGCAGCCAGGATCGCCACGCCGTCCTTCTGTCCGCTGACCCCGAGGCGGATGCCGGCCGAGACCATTTGTGACGCGAGCGCATGCAGAAAGGCGGCAAGCGCTTTTTCACAGGCAACGCCATGCACGCCGGCGACGGCACCGACGGCAACGGGATAGGCGAGCTTGGCGGGCAGCCCCGAAAGGTGCGGATGCGGCCAGGCGGAGGCAGCCGACAGGAACGCCTCGCCGAGCAGCATGGTCTCCTGATGTCGCTCCTTCGAACCGGCGAGAGCCTCGGCGAGTTCGGCCACGTCCGCCAGCCGGATACTATCCGGGCCGGCATGATGCGCCTCGGCAAGCAGTACGGCGTCGTTCCAGACTGCTCCATACCGGATCAGCGTCTCTATCCAATCCGCAAGCTCCGTTGCGTTGCGGACCAGCCCGTCATGAACGCTGCGTTCGAGACCGCCGGAATAGGCAAAGGAGCCGATCGGGAAAGCCGGAGACAGCCACGCCATCAGCCTCAGGAGGGCTTGCAGGTCACCATTCCCGGTGAGCGGATTTTCCGTCATTGCTCAGTCGTGCGAATGGTGGTGATGATCGTGGTCGTGTCCCTTATGGTCATGATCGTGGTCGTGACCATGATGATCATGGCCGTGATCATGGCCGTGCGAATGTCCGCCGTGGGCGTGGTAGGCGCCGCGTGCCGGCTGGAAGGGTTCACTGACTTCGCTGACGGTGGCGCCGAGGCCTTCGAGCATCGAGCGTATGACATGATCCCGCAGGATGAGGATGCGCTCCTCCTCGATCTGCGCCGACAGGTGACGGTTGCCGAGATGCCAGGCGAGTTCGATCAGGTGTCGCCGATCGCGCGGCTTGATCTCGAAGAGCTTTTCCGGCGCGGCAACGATCTCGATCAATTCGCCGTCATCGCGGACCAGCAGATCGCCATTGGCAAACAGCACCGGCTCCTTGAGATCGAGCATGACCATCTCGCCGTTTTCCAGATGCAGCAGCTTGCGCCGCAAATGCCGGAGGTCGTGTGGCAGCACGACGCGATCGATCGGATTGGAGGATGGGGTGCCGGCCGGCAGGTAGGAGGTGACGCGTTGCATGGCAGATCCAATTCAAAGCTTTGTCAGACCATGCAAAATAGCGGTTTTCGGCGCAAGCGCCAGTGCCGGCTTGAGAGAACTATATGCCGTTGCCGTAACGATGTTGTTCCGCGTAGTCGAAATTAGCGTGCACATCGTCCTCGATCGGGCGGCGATGCCACATATGATTCAACCAATCGCTCTCATGGATGACACGGTTACGCCCAAGCGCCTTGGCCAGATAAAGCGCCTTGTCGGCGGCGGCGTACACCGCCTCCGCCTTGCGCCGCCCGGATATTTCAGCAATTCCTGCAGAGATGGTGATCTTCACGGCGCCGCCGTCGACTGGGATCGGAAGATCGGCGATCAGCGCCTTCGTCTCCTCGATGCGCGCAACGCGATCGGCAGTGGTGCTGCCCTGGATGATGGCGCCGAATTCCTCGCCGCCGAGGCGGGCAACGACATCACCATTCTTGAAAACATCCGAAAACACGCGCGAGACGGTCGAAATGACAGCGTCGCCGGACGCGTGGCCGAAACGATCATTGATCGTCTTGAACCGGTCGACATCGAAAATCACCAGCGAGGCGTCGCCGCTTACCGTCTCCAACGCCGCCGTGAAGGCGCGGCGGTTCAGCAGGCCGGAGAGCATGTCGGTGCGGCTCAACCGCTCGAATTCGGCGCGGGAGACTGCCAGATTGTGGATGGCGTAGCCCGCGAGCAGGCCCAATGTGCCGGAGACGGTTCCACCGATGAACCAGGCGAGCAAGACGCCGAGCCGAATCGCATCCAGCATCGGCATCGGCAACAAACCCAACCATGTCACGACCGGCAGCAGGGCGAGTATGAGGACGATGGAGAGAATAATCGCCGCAAAACTCATCTTTAACGCGAAAATATAAATCGTGCGTCGTTGCTGGAAATTACCGAGTTCGGCCTGTAGCGAAATCCATTGTCCCATGTGTTTCACCCCTCCTCGGCCAAATTTCCCGCTGAGGTGAGATAGGATGCAAGACTCTTCCAGGTCGTTAACGCGGTGACTAAAATCCGAGGAATTTCCCGAGTTATCAACGATAAGAAATTGGTGCCAATCCTATAACTGACGCTACGGGAAGTAGGACCACGATAGTACCTGCCACAAGTGCATGAAAACACTACGTTAGTTCGAACCCCGCAAAAAGCCCCTTGAAAATCGAGGGACTATCGCCGCCGAAGCTCTTGCCAAGATAAAATGTCGCAACTCGCGACAAGCCCTAAAGATTATCGCAACCAAGGAACGCATTTCGGCCACCTCATTCAGTTATAAAGTGCAAGAGAGATCTTCAGGCTCTGCGGAAGCGGGTTCCAAAGCCCCGTCCTGATGCCGGCCGCCCGCAAGCCCGCGGCCGTCCAGGTGTTGCAACCCAATAGGGCATTGAAATAACCCTTGGCTTCAAAGAAGCGATCATATGGGCCATAGGCGACGCCGGCTATAGGCGTGACCTTGCCGTCCTGCCTGACGAAACTGTCCGAGATGAAATCCAGCAGGTGCCGAAGGTCTTCGCCGCCGATGTCCAACGCCGTCACCGCGGGATGTGGCTCGGGAATATGTCCGGCCACATCCACATGCAGCACCGAATTGTCGAGC
>JAGWJK010000740.1 GCA_028865845.1 Rhizobiaceae bacterium | reverse complement strand
ATATTCCCGAGATCGTCGAGGCGCACAGGCTTACCGGCAATCACGACTACATCCTGAAGATCGTTCTGCCGCGCGTCGAACATTACGACGTCATCTACAAGAAGATCATCCGCAGGGTGGAATTGTTCGACGTCTCGGCGTCGATTTCGATGGAAGAGTTGAAGAGCGGCACATCGATCCCCGTCAGCTACGCCGAGTAGACCGACGCTGTTCAGATTATCTCATAGGCAAAGAACAGGCTGATCAAAACGATGGCGACGAGGCCGATCAGGAAACATTGGTCGGCGATCAGTTCCAATCGCTTGCTGAGCTGTTGTCGAGACGCCTGGCGAATGGAGAGGTAGGACGTCAGCGCGCTGGCCATGAAAAACAGCGAGGTTATCGCGGCGTATTCGTCGACGCGGCTCGGACCGATCCGTCCTTCGATGATTTTCACAAGGCCGATCAGTGTCGTGCAGATGCCGATCATCGTGCCCGAGGTGGGGAGGATGTGTCGCGACAGCGCGCGTTCCTCGGCTTGCTCCGACATGATTTTCGTCCTCCCGCAACGATAACGCGAATAAATTCAAATAGACTGGCTGAACCATCTATATAATCAGGCCGCGAGGCCGGCAATCGGCGGGACTCTATGGCTCCGCGCGCACATGTGCCATGCACGAAAGATGGTTGCTGGCCGGCTTCTTCAACCCTACGTTTGCTGCGACAAAACTCAGCGGGGTGTCAGCATGGCAGATCATCATGTCGTTATCGTCGGAGGTGGTTTTGGCGGGTTGCAACTGGCAAACGATCTCAAGGGCGCGCCCGTTCGCATTACCCTGATCGACCGGCGCAACCATCATCTGTTCCAGCCGCTGCTCTATCAGGTCGCAACCACCTTGCTTGCGACCTCCGAGATTGCCTGGCCGATCCGCAGTTTCTTTCGCGATCGGCCGGAAGTGACCACGCTGCTTGCCGAGGTGGTCGGTGTCGACTCCGGTCAGCATAGGGTGACGCTGAAAGGCGGCGAAACCATCGACTATGACACCCTGGTGCTCGCGACCGGGGCGACACATGCCTATTTCGGCCATGACGAGTGGGAACCGGTGGCGCCGGGCCTGAAGACGCTGGAGGATGCGACCACCATCCGCCGACGGGTGCTCCTGGCTTTCGAGCAGGCGGAGCTGGAAAAAGATTCGGCGGCGCGCGATGCGCTGCTGACCTTCACCATCGTCGGTGCCGGCCCGACCGGCGTCGAGCTTGCCGGCATCATCGCCGAGCTGGCCCGTACGACGCTGCCGAAGGAATTCCGCAACATCGACACCAGCAAGGCGCGGATCATTCTGGTCGAGGCGGGGCCACGTATCCTCGCCAGTTTCGACAAGGAGCTTTCCGCCTACGCCCACAAGGCGCTGGAGACCGTGGGCGTCGAGGTCCATACGGGCGAAAGCGTGACGCTTTGCACGGCCGAGGGCGTGACGATGGGGGACAAGTTTCTACCGACCCGCACCATCGTCTGGGCAGCCGGCGTGCAGGCGTCGCCGGCTGCGGCATGGCTCGGCATCGCGGCCGATCGCAATGGCCGTGCAATTGTCGACAAGGAGCTGCGTGCGCCCGGCGAAAACGATGTCTATATCATCGGCGATACTGCGGCGGTCATGCGCGAGGATGGCAGCCCGGTGCCGGGGATCGCGCCGGCGGCAAAGCAGCAGGGTGCCTATGTCGCCAAGCGCATCCGCGCGAAATTGTCTGGCCGCGCGGAACCCGGACCGTTCGTCTATCATCACCAGGGCAGCCTGGCGACGATCGGCAAAAGTGCTGCGATCATCGATTTCGGATGGCTGAAGCTGAAGGGCTGGATCGCCTGGTGGGTCTGGGGTCTTGCCCACATCTACTTCTTGATTGGCACGCGCTGGCGCTTTGCGGTCGCGTGGAGCTGGCTGTGGATCTATGTGAGCCGCCAGCACAGTGCCCGGCTGATCACGCAGAGAGAGACGATGCGCGAGGAATGAAAAAGGGCGGCCGCAGCGGTCGCCCTTTTCCTGTCTCTTCGTGCTTGCCGCCGAGGCTTAGGCCAGCGAGGCGATATCGATGACGAAGCGGTAGCGCACGTCGCTCTTCAGGACGCGTTCATAGGCTTCGTTGACCTGGTCGATATTGATCATCTCGATTTCCGAGACGATGTCGTGCTTGCTGCAGAAATCCAGCATTTCCTGGGTTTCCTTGATCGAGCCGATGCCGGAGCCGGCGAGCGTCTTGCGGCCGGCGATCAGCGAGAAGGCGTGAACCGGCACCGGATGCTCGGGCGCGCCAACCACGACCATGCTGCCGTCGATCTTCAGGAGGTTCAGGTAGGCGTTCCAGTCGATCGCGGTACCGACCGTCATGACGATTAGGTCGAATGTTCCGGCCAGCGTCTTGAAGGTTTCGGCATCGCTTGTGGCGTAGTAGTGATCGGCGCCGAGGCGAAGACCATCTTCCTTCTTGGAAAGCGTCTGGCTGAGAACCGTAACGTCGGCGCCCATGGCGTGGGCGATCTTGACGCCCATGTGGCCGAGGCCACCCATGCCGACGATCGCGACCTTCTTGCCCGGGCCGGCCTTCCAATGGCTCAGCGGCGAGTAGAGGGTGATGCCGGCGCAAAGCAGCGGAGCGGCAGCGTTCAGCGGCAGGTTTTCCGGGATCGACAGGACATAGCCTTCCTTGACGACGATCGAATCCGAATAGCCGCCATAGGTCGGGGTCTCGCCGTCGGCTTCGACGTCGTTGTAGGTCTGGACGATGCCCGGCATGTACTGCTCGAGATCGAGATCGCGGGTGGCGCAGGTCGTGCAGGAGTTGACGAAGCAGCCGACGCCGACGCGATCGCCAACCTTGTACTTGGTGACCTTCGAACCAACGGCGCTGACGATGCCGGCGATCTCATGACCCGGCACCATCGGATATTTCGAATTGCCCCATTCGTTGCGGGCCTGGTGAATATCCGAATGGCAAATGCCGGCGAACTTGATGGCGATGACGACGTCGTCTTCGTTCGGTTCGCGGCGTTCGAAGGTGAACGGAGTGAGCGGCTTGGACGCGTCGGTCGCAGCATAGCCCTTTGCAATAGCCATGGGAGAGTTCCTTTTGTTAGGATTGGCTTGGGTGAGGACGTGAAATTGGGATGGCCGACTATGCATCAGGAGCGGGCGAGAGCGTTAGAGCGATCCTGCAAGCTTTGTGTACGATTCTACGAGTTTGTGTCCTCGGCGGTCTTTCGGTTTACGGACGAGCTCCCTAGATACGCCGAGACACGTCCTCAAAAACAAGTGGTTGCGCATGACCCTGCCTTTCAGCCCCAACCAGGAACTTGCTTCCATTATTGCCCGTTTCGCCAAGGAGGATGGTGATCATCCGACACCCATCGGCAGCGTGACGCTCTTCCGGCAGTCGATTTCCAC
>JAGWJK010000739.1 GCA_028865845.1 Rhizobiaceae bacterium | reverse complement strand
GAAGGTATTGGTCTTCTTATCCATCTTGCCGTCTTCGTACCACGAAAAGCCCTTGTCCTTGCCGCCGCGGATATGGGCGATGGCATAGACGAAGCCACGATCGGCGAGCGACAGGCTGTTGGTGTTGAAGCTGGCTGAGATGGCGATGCCATATGCACCGTAGCCATAGAGCAGGCAGGGTGCAGAGCCGTCGAGCGGTGTATCCTTGCGATAGAGCAGGGTGACCGGCACCTGCTCCCCATCCCAGGCGGGTGCGAAGACGCGGCGGGTGACGTAGTCGTCCGGATTGTGGCCGGACGGCACTTCCTGCGTCTTCAGCAGCGTGCGTTCGCGGGTCACCATGTCGTAGTCGTAGAGCTGCGACGGCGTCGTCATCGACGAATAGGAGAAACGGATGACATCGGTGTCGTATTCGGCCGCTCCCTGCAGGCCGAGCGAATAGGCTTCCTCGTCGAAGGCGATCGCGTGTTCCTCGCCGGTCTGGCGGTTGCGAATGACGATGCGCGGCAGGCCGTCCTTGCGTTCCAGCCAGATGAGGTGGCGAGCATAGGCCATGTGGCTGAGGATCAGCGTCCCCGGCTTGTGGGCCACGACCTCACGCCAGTTCTCTTTGCCCGGTGCGGTGACCGGCGTCTCCATGATCTTGAAATCCTTGGCGTCGCCGTCGTTGGTGAGGATGTAGAAGACGTCGCCGCCTTCCGTCATTTCATATTCGATCCCGGTGTCGCGCTCGGCGACGACAGCAGGCTCGGCCGTCAGGTTGGACGTCGGGATAATGCGGTATTCGCTGGTTTCGTGGTCGTGGATATCGATGAAGATATAGTCGTCGAGCAGCGAGCCGCCGACGCCCATGAAGAAGCCCGCATCCTCCTCCTCGTAGACCAGCCGGTCGTCCGATTGCGGCGTGCCGATGATGTGATGGAATATCTTCGAAGGACGATGGTTCTCGTCCTGAAGCGTATAGAAGAAGCTTTTGCCGTCGGGCGCCCAGACGCCGCCGCCGCCGGTGTTCTCGACGATATCAGCAAGATCTTCGCCCGTTTCGAGGTTCCGGACCTTCAGCGTGAAATATTCCGAACCCTTGTCGTCATAGCCCCATATGCCATGGGTGTGGTCGACGGAATGGTCGAGGCCGGAGAGGCGGAAATAGGATTTTCCCTGGTTCTCCTTGTCGCCGTCGAGCAGCATCTTACGGTCTCCGCCGTCGCGGGCTTCGCGGAAGTAATGCGGCTGTTCGCCGCCAGTCACGTAGAGCGTGCCGTAGGCATAGGGGCCGTCCTTGACGGGCACGGAGCTGTCGTCCTCCTTGATGCGGCTCTTCATTTCGGCAAACAGCGCCTTCTGCAATTCCTTCGTGTCCGCCATGGCGGCATTCATATAGACGTTCTCGGCGTCCAGATGCGCACGGATTTCCGGGTCGAGGATAGAGGTGTCCTTGAACATCGCCTGCCAGTTATCGGCCCGGAGCCAGGCGTAATCATCCGTGCGGCTGATGCCGTGGCGCGTGTCCGTCACCGGCTTCTTCGGAGCGGAGGGCGGGGTAGGAAGGTTCTTGAAAGGGGACAAGGGAGCGCTTTCTCTGGGACGAAACTCGGTAGTCGGTGGTGAAGAGATAGAGGTCGCTTCCTGAGGGATCAAGCGGCAATCGGCCCCTTAAGCCTCACACAAGCAAGTGATGATATGCTTCTATTCAATGGGGAAAGGCAGATGACTTCGCTGAATGCTGCCTTGATGTGACCACATTCTTTAACGAAGTCCGCATAGCGTTGCGTCGACGATAAGGGCGGCACGAACCGCTTTCCCACGTGAAAGCCGACGCAGCTCATCCCGGAAATGTTAAGCAAGGGACCGGTCTTCATGCTGAAATTCATTGCTGTGCTCGTGCCTTTGGCCTCCATGGCAACATCTGCTCTGGCAACCGATGCGACGATGAAGAAGGAGCTGGAAAAGCTCGACCCTTCGGAGCGGATGGAACAGGCGTGCGACGCGGAGGCAATGAAACGCATCGGCACCGACAAGACCGGCTTCAAGCCAGACAAGGTGATTGCCTATACATTCAGCGATCCCGGCATGGCGCCGGATTCCATCGATGCCGAAGGTGCCGTCTTCCGCAGCAAGGGCGACTGGTATCACCTTTCCTACAAATGCACGACCGGCCCGCAGCATATCCACGTCCGCGATCTGAGCTATGAGATCGGCGAGAAGGTGCCGCGCGACAGCTGGCAGAAATATTACCTGTACGACTAAGCCGCCTCAGCGGCGCTTCTGGCGCTCCAGCCGGTCGAGATCCGAAAGAATGCGCATCTGCACGTCAGGGTTTTGCCGGCAAACGGCATCCGTCAGGTCGCGCAACGTTGACCGCACGCCATGGAGCTGGTCGAGCAGGCCCATGACCAGGTCGACACCGGGTTCGTTCAGGCCCATCCGGTCGCTCAGGTCCAGGATCAGCCGGCCGCGCGCCAGGTCGACATCGCGGAATTGCCGGCCTTCCTCCTTGATATCAGGAACGAGCCAGCCCTGCTCGACCCAGACTTCCAGCACCGTGACATCGATCTCAAGGCGCATGCGAAATTCGCGCTCGTTCATCGCTCACCCTCCCATCGTCTTTCTGGGATCTTGTTCCTTGCCGGCCTCCCATTGCGAAACGAAGGCCGTCAGCTCGGCGTCGGGCGTCTCGGGTAGCACGATCTTCAGCGAAACATAGGCGTCGCCGTTTTCCTTGCCGCGCGTCGGCGCGCCTTTTCCTTTCAGCCGCAAAACCTTGCCGCTGTTGGAGTTCGGCGCCAGCGTCACCGTCACCGGACCCGAGGGCGTCGGCACGCGGATCTTGCCGCCGAGGATCGCTTCGGAGAGCGAGATCGGCACTTCAAGACGGATATCGTCGCCGTCACGCACGAAGAAGCGATGCGGACGCACATGGATCTCGATCAGCGCATCGCCGGCCGCCCCGCCGCCGAAGCCGGGATCACCCTTGCCGCGAAGGCGCAATGTCTGGCCGTCCCTGGTTCCCGGTGGTATCTGCACGTCGAGCGCCGGGCCGTCCGGTAAGGTCACCTGCGTCTTCGTGCCGTTGATGGCGTCGAGGAAATCGACTTCCATGGAAAAGTGGCGGTCCTGACCCTGCATCGCGGATTGACCTTGGCTACGGCGCGAAAAGAAGCTAGAAAATATGTCGTCGGCATTGCCGAAATCGGCAAAGCCTCCGGTGTTGCGATAGGGGCCACGCTGGCCTTCGGCGCCGGCATAGTCGCGATAATAGCTGCGCGGCGGCTGCTCCGTGCCGCTGGCGTCGATTTCGCCACGATCGAAGCGCGCGCGCTTTTCCTCATCGCCGACAATACCGTAAGCTGCCGAGACTTCCTTGAACGTCTCCTCGGCTTTCGTGTCGCCGGGATTGAGATCCGGATGCAGCTTCTTCGCC
>JAGWJK010000738.1 GCA_028865845.1 Rhizobiaceae bacterium | reverse complement strand
GGACGATATGCGCATCCGCGTTTCCCGCGCCGGCACGCCGCAATACGTCCAGGCTCCGATCGCAGCGCCCGCCTATGCCGCTGCTCCGGCGCCGGTTGGAGCTCCTGCCGCAGCAGCTGCGGCTCCTGCCGTCAAGGCCCGCAACCCCGATAACGTCGTCAACGCTCCGATGGTCGGTACGGTCTATATGGCGCCTGCACCGGGTGCGGCTGCCTTCATCCAGGTCGGCGCCTCCGTCAAGGAAGGCCAGACGCTGCTTATCATCGAAGCCATGAAGACGATGAACCAGATCCCGGCGCCGAAGTCCGGCACCGTGACCGAAATCCTCGTTCAGGACGGACGCCCGGTCGAATACGGCGAAGCCCTGGTCGTCATCGAGTAGGCCCATGCCCATGATTTCGAAAATCCTCATAGCCAATCGCGGTGAAATCGCGCTTCGTGTGCTGCGCGCCTGCAAGGAGCTCGGTATTGCTACCGTTGCCGTGCATTCGACGGCCGACGGCGATGCGATGCATGTGCGTCTGGCGGATGAAAGCGTTTGCATCGGCCCGCCGCCGTCGCGCGACAGCTATCTCAACATCCACCAGATCGTCGCCGCCTGCGAGATCACCGGCGCAGATGCCGTGCATCCGGGCTATGGGTTTCTGTCGGAGAACGCCAAGTTCGCCGACATCCTCGAAGCGCACGGCATAACCTTCATCGGCCCGACCGCGGATCATATCCGCATCATGGGAGACAAGATCACCGCGAAGACGACTGCGCAGCAGCTCGGCATTCCGGTTGTTCCGGGCTCCGACGGCGAGGTCAAGACCGAAGCGGAAGCGCTGAAGACGGCTCGGGAAATCGGCTATCCGGTTCTGATCAAGGCGACGGCCGGCGGCGGTGGACGCGGCATGAAGGTTGCCCGCACCGAAGCCGACGTCATCGAAGCCTGGTCGACGGCCCGTACCGAAGCGGCAGCCGCCTTCGGCAACGAATCCGTCTACATGGAAAAATACCTCGGCAAGCCGCGGCACATCGAGGTGCAGGTCTTCGGCGATGGGGAAGGCAATGCCATCCATCTCGGCGAACGCGATTGCTCGCTGCAGCGCCGCCACCAGAAGGTCTGGGAAGAGGCGAATTCGCCGGCGCTCAACGTCGAGCAGCGCATGAAGATCGGCCAGGTCTGCGCCGATGCCATGAAGAAGCTGAAATATCGCGGCGCCGGCACGATCGAGTTCCTCTACGAAAACGGCGAGTTCTATTTCATCGAAATGAACACCCGCCTGCAGGTGGAGCATCCAGTCACCGAAGCGATCACCGGCATCGATCTCGTGCACGAGCAAATCCGCGTTGCTTCGGGCGGCGGTCTCTCGGTGACCCAGGATGAGGTGCATTTCCATGGCCACGCCATCGAATGCCGCATCAATGCCGAAGACGCCCGCACCTTCGTACCCTCGCCCGGCACGATCACGCATTTCCACGCGCCTGGCGGGCTTGGCGTGCGTATCGATTCGGGCGCCTATCAGGGCTACAAGATCCCACCCTATTACGACAGCCTGATCGGCAAGCTGATCGTGCACGGCCGCACCCGCGTCGAATGCATGATGCGTCTGCGCCGCGCGCTGGACGAATTCGTCGTCGATGGCATCAAGACCACGCTGCCGCTGTTCCAGGATCTGGTTTCCAACCAGGATATCGCCAACGGCGACTATGATATCCATTGGCTGGAAAACTACCTGGCGAAGACTTCGGCTTAACGTATGGCAGGGCCGCGCAGCAGAAATCCCGGCATTACACCGGAAATTCTTCTGCGCGCCTATTCCATTGGTCTCTTCCCGATGGCGGAATCGGCCGATGATCCGGAAATCTTCTGGGTCGAACCGGAACTGCGCGGCGTGCTGCCGCTCGACACCTTCCATGTTTCGAAAAGTCTTGCAAAGACGATCCGGCGCAAGCCATTCGATATCAGGTTTAACACCGATTTCGACGGCGTGATCGCCGCCTGCGCGGAGCAGACCAGCGGCCGGCCGAGCACCTGGATCAACAAGACCATCAGGACGCTCTATTCGACGCTGAGCCATATCGGCCACGCTCATTCGGTCGAAGCCTGGGAAGGCGAGAAGCTCGTCGGCGGCCTTTACGGCGTCTCGCTCGGCTCGGCTTTCTTCGGCGAGAGCATGTTTTCGCGCCGCACCGATGCCTCCAAGATCTGTCTCGTCTACCTTGTCGAGCGCCTGAAGAGCCGCGGCTTCACCCTGCTCGACACACAGTTCACCACGGAGCACCTCCGCACCTTCGGGGCGATCGATGTTCCGAAGGAGGAGTATGCCACGATGCTGGAAAAGGCGATGGAATCGCCGAATCTGAGCTTTTCAGGCAACTAGGCTGCTCCGTCAGGTTGAACGCCTCAAAAGAAAGCTCTCGAAGGCTTCAAATTTCCCCGACCGTTTGCTATCGCTCGACGCGAAGAGCATTGGCGCGTCGAGGTTCTATTTTGCCGTTGTAATTACCGGTCTCATCCAATTTCACCCCATGTGAGCGGGCGGCGTGTTGCCGCGCGATCCATGATCATGTTCATCGGGTGGTGGTCTGAGACCGGTTTGGCATTGTCGACATGTGCCATGCGCAGCCGCTGCTGTCTCAGCTCTTCAGCCGTCCGAAACATCGCCACACCGCGCCCGTAAAGGGCTTGTCTTGCCGCCAGCTTGGTGAACTTCCGAACGGAAGACCAAGACGGTATGTGCAATATTCTAAAGGTCCGCTGGACCATCATTCCTCAGACCCCTCCCCAGCCATGGATCGCATGCGCCGCATGCGGAAGCTTCAAGCCTTTCAGATCCAGCGGCAAGATCAGGCTCAACGCCAATGGCAGGAGGCTGGACGCCTGGCTCGTCTACAAATGCTCGACCTGCGACAGGACGTGGAACCGCACGATTTTCGAGCGGCAAACTGTGAGCGATCTCACGCCTGCGACGCTCGATGCCCTGCAGAGCAACGATCCTGCCTGGATCAGGGTACAGGAGTTCGATCTCGACGCCCTCAGGCGCAGGGCTCAACGCATCGACGAATTCGCCGATGCGGTGATCCGCAAGACAGTCCTCGGCGCGGCCGATGACTGGACGGCGCTGCAGATCGAGCTGGTGGCACCGTTTCCTCCGAGCTTGCGGCTCGACCGGCTGCTGGCCTCCGAACTCGAAATCTCCCGCTCACGGCTTCAGGCTCTGGCGGAAAAAGGCGCCCTTAGGGTTCATCCTGCCCGTGCCGATGCGATGCGGCGAAAGATCAGAAGCGGATCGGTTGTCGTCATCGATCTTTCCGATGAGCCAGAACGCCATCAGATCGGAAGCGCCGCCATTACCAACAGGGATACGGGCTGACGACCGTGCCCGCAGAAGCCTCTCTTGCTTTTGCGGGCATACTTCTTGGCGTTGTCGTGAAAAGCTTGAGA
>JAGWJK010000737.1 GCA_028865845.1 Rhizobiaceae bacterium | reverse complement strand
TCAGCCAGCCATTGCCGAAATCGCCATCCTTGACCTGGGCATGGACAGTCTTTTCGTCGACGATCGATGCGATCGGTGCGGTCAGCAGGGACAATGCGAAGGACGGGCCGACGTCGGCGCTCCAGGTAAGCTTCACCGTGCTGTCATCGACCTTTTCGATCGCCTTGTCGACATTCTCGGCCTTCCAGCCAAGTTCGTTCAGAATGAAGGCCGGCGACTTGTTGAGCTTGACGGCGCGGGTCAGCGAGAAGATCACGTCTTCCGGACGCACCGGATTGCCGGAAGCGAATTTTGCGTTCGGGTCGAGCTTGAAGGTCAGGCTCTTGCCGTCCGCTCCCGGCTGCCATGAAAGCGCAAGCGCCGGGTCGATCTTCGTCGCGTCGCTGCGGTCGGATTGAATGAGGCGCTGATAGAGGTTGTTGAAGGCCTGGACCGTGGTCAGCTCGAACCCTTCGGCCGGATCGAAGCTCACGGCATCGTCGATCGACTGGGCGACGACGAGCGCGTCGGCCGGTGTTTCGGCGCGCGCAAACGGCGTGGACGACATCAGCGCTGCGACCAGTCCCAAGCTCAGCAATCCAAAGCGGCGAGCGTGAAGCGACATTAGAAAATCCTTTTATTTCAACAGTGAAGGACCGCAACCTACAACATGGCCCTGATGAGGGGGAGCCGCTTTGCCTCTGCCTTACCTGGCGTTTTCCGAATAATTTTTCTATTCTTCAACCGACGGCAAAATACGGTTCCCCAAGGTGCGAAGACGTCCCCGACTAGGCGCAGATTTGCCGATCGTCAATGCCTTGTGCGTCGAAGCCACGGCGAAAACCCCCGAGATCATACGATCCGGATTGCACAGGCGCAGCGAAATCGAGCGCAAGCTTAGCCGGTATACCGCAACCCTCGGCTCTCAATAATAGGTGGATTTGAACGGCGTCACCGCCGCGCCCATCGCCGAGGCATCGTTTGTGATCTCAGAGACGATCAGCTTCGGACTTGGGCGCGACACGCCGTAGCGCGGCCGTCCGAAAAGCTCGGTCTTTTCGACCAGCGCCTGCGCGAGCCCAACGGGAACCTGGCCGCCGAAGACGATCGCCTGCGGATCGAAGACCGCCCAGATGGAATTGACGAGACGGTTATAAGCGGGCGCGACCTCATCCACCCAGTCCGAGACGCCAGGCCATTGCGGGTCGAAATGCGTGCGCAGGTAAGTGATCGACGGCACCACGACCTGGTTGCGGTTCAGGCGCTCGATAAGGAGCTGCAGCGCCGGCCGTCGCAGCACCTCGTCATCATCATACATCTGCGAAAACTCTCCGGCATTGCCGTTGCCGCCGCGCAGCAATTCGCCGTCGCTGATCAGACCGCCGCCGAAGCCGTAGTTGAAACTTAGATAGGCGAAGTGCTTTATATACCGGCCGACGCCGAACATGGCTTCGGCGATCGCTCCCGCTTTGCCGCCATTAAGCACCCAGACCGGTTTTCCGAAAAACTCGGCCAGAAGCGGGCCAAGTTCGATCAGCGACCATTCATGCAGCGGCAAAGATGCGTTGTAGCGGGTTCCAGCGACATGGAAGCCCGCGATCGCGAAGCCGATCCCGAAGAACGCCTCCTCCGAAAGGCTGTTCAGCCTCTGCTGCTCTGTCAGCTGTTTCCGAACGAGGTCGAGCGCCTCGGCCATCGTGCGCTCCCGCAATGCAATGCTGCTTTCTGCAAGAACATTGCCGGCGAAATCCACCAGGCAGATATCGATGACGTCGGTAGTGACGGAAATACCGCAGGAATAGGCGTGGCGACCATCCAGCCGCAACATCGGGCTCGGCTGGCCGCGGCCGAGGCCAGGTTTGGGAGAGCCGACGGAGACGATGCCACGCTCTGCTAGTTGGTCGATGATGCGGTAAACCGACTGTTGGGTCAGGTCGGTATGGCCGGTGACTTCCGATCGCGACAAACCGGGATTGCGCCATATTAGCTTCAGCAGGCTGCGCTCGTTCGGCGATACGACCCGGCCATCATCGCCGCGCAGAAAATGCGGCGCGATCAACGCATCAGGCGAATAGGCCATCATCATAGCTCGCTTATTACTACCGACATGTAACAACCGCCTTGGCTTCTACCACAACCTTCGGCATCAACGGCTACATATCTCTTCAAGGGTTTCTTTTTCCAGGGATTGGCTACGTCATATAATTATTACACTAAAAGTGTGATATTTGGCTATGTTCAACGCTCAAATGGTTCTTGGCGCCAACAGCCGCTGCATGCTGAAAGGAAATTTTGTGAAATACATCGACTATATCGCCGACCCGGCACGTGCCTGCGCAGTCATAGCCCATCGTGGCGCCTGGCACACGGCGCCGGAAAACAGCTTGCTGGCGATCGAGAAAGCCATATTGGCCGGCCACGAGGTCGTCGAAATCGACATCCGGCGCAGTGCCGACGGCGAGTTCTTCCTGCTGCATGACGACACGCTCGAACGGATGACCGGCCTCGATCAGGTGCCGGAGACGCTGACGCTGCAGCAATTGACGAGCCTGACATTGCGCGACCGGGATGGCCGCGCAAACAACAGGATGACCGATGAAAAGCTGCCGAGCCTGAAGCAAGTGTTCGAGCTTACCCGTGGCCGGATCTTTATCGACCTGGACATCAAACATGTGGAAATGCTGCCGGAGGTCATCGCCTGCGCCCGCTCCATGGGTGTGGAAGGCGAAGTCGACTTCAAGGCCGACCTCAGGACGCGCGACGATCTCGCCTGGATTCGTGGCGCGGTGGAGCCATATGGCGTTCCCTTCATGGCGAAGACCCATCTGGAGACAACGGATGCCGAAACCCAGACGGACCTGCTCTTCCAGTTGTCGCCGTTCATGTGCGAAATCTATTTCGATAGGCTGGAGCAGCTTGCCGAGCGCAAATCACGCTTCCGGGAGGCCGGCATCGCGCTTTGGGTCAATACGCTCGATCCCGTCGCCTGCGCCGGCTTTACCGATACCGCAGCGCTGAAGGATCCCGAAGCAATCTGGGGCAGCCTGATCGACGCTGGCGTCTCAGCCATTCAGACCGACGAACCGCAGGCGCTGAAGACCTATCTCGATAATCGTCGCGCGTGATTGCTGGCCGCGGGCAGGGGCGTCCAGCCCCTGCTCCGGCGATCGAGACGAACCTCAGCCAAACCGGCGAGCCCGGGCCAATCCATGTGCCACGAGCCGATCGATGATTTCCGCATAGCCCACACCGCTTGCGGCCATCGCCTTGGAATACATGCTGATATCAGTGAAGCCGGGTATGGTGTTGACTTCGTTGACGAGAAATTTCATGTCCGCCGTCAAAAAGAAATCGACGCGGGCCATGCCGTCGCAACCCAAGGCCCGGAATGCCGCTGCCGCCATCTCGCGCATGCGCCGTTCCAGGTCCTCAGGCAGCTCGGCCGGCACCT
>JAGWJK010000736.1 GCA_028865845.1 Rhizobiaceae bacterium | reverse complement strand
CTTCGACATGCTCCTGGCTCTTGTCGATCAGGGCCTGCAGCATCTCGCGCTCCGGCGAGAACCAGAAGCCGTAATAGATGAGCTCGGCGTAGCGCGGCATCAGCTCGTCCTTGAGGTGCGCTGCACCGCGATCGAGCGTGATGGATTCGATGGCGCGATGGGCGGCAAGCAGGATCGTGCCGCCTGGGGTTTCATAGACGCCGCGCGACTTCATGCCGACGAAGCGGTTTTCGACGAGGTCGAGGCGGCCGATACCGTTGTCGCGGCCATAATTGTTGAGCGTCGCGAGCAGCGTCGCCGGGCTGAGACGCTCGCCGTTGATCGAAACGGCATCACCATTTTCGAAACCGACCTTGATGACGGTCGCCTTATCGGGAGCGGCCTCCGGGGAAATCGTGCGCATATGCACGTATTCCGGCGCTTCCTGGGACGGATCTTCCAGAACCTTGCCCTCGGACGAGGAGTGCAGCAGGTTGGCATCGACGGAGAACGGCGCCTCGCCCTTCTTGTCCTTGGCAACCGGGATCTGGTGCTTTTCGGCGAATTCGAGCAGATCGGTGCGGCTCTTGAAGGACCAGTCGCGCCAAGGAGCGATAATCTTGATGTCCGGATTCAGCGCATAGGCCGAAAGCTCGAAACGGACCTGGTCGTTGCCCTTGCCGGTCGCACCATGCGCAATCGCATCGGCGCCGGTCTTCTTGGCGATCTCGATCAGATGCTTGGAGATCAGCGGCCGGGCGATCGACGTGCCGAGCAGGTAGACGCCTTCGTAAACGGCATTGGCGCGGAACATCGGGAAGACGAAATCGCGCACGAATTCCTCGCGCACGTCCTCGATATAGATCTCCTTGATACCCAGCAATTCGGCCTTCTTGCGAGCCGGCTCGAGCTCTTCGCCCTGACCGAGATCGGCGGTAAAGGTCACGACTTCGGCGCCAAGCTCCGTCTGCAGCCACTTCAGGATGATCGAGGTGTCGAGACCGCCGGAATAGGCGAGAACGACTTTCTTCACGTCTTTGTATGATGCCATGGTGATGAGATCCGTTTCAATGCGAGCCTGCGGAAAGGCCGCAAACCCTGTATCGCGGCACTTTTAGCGAGATTATCGCGGGGTGCAAGGGAAAGTGCGGTTTGGAATGGTGGTGCGGATGTCAGAGGTGAACGGACATCTCGATTTCTTCGGGCAGAGGGATAAGCCCAGTTCTGATCGTTTCCCCCTGCCACCAGATGGCATCTTTCGGCATCCGGGCTCGACGAAGAGGCTCCATCTCCGTGAAAATGAATCGCCTGCGATAGGCGCTCGGGCTTTCGGCCAAATAGACAGGCTTCATCCTCTCCGATCCGAGGAACCATGGGCGCTTGAGAAAACGTGCAGGATTTTCGGTCCACACCGGAGCAATACCCAGCCGCCAGCGCCGGCAAAGATGTTCGCCGATAGCCCCGACAAGGGCGTCGAACCTTTCGTCGCCCGACAGCGGCGGCTCGTCGTCGACCCCAGCACGACGCTCCTCGGCCGAGCAAGCGACGTAGAAACCATCGAGAAAGCTTGCAAGGTGGAAATGGAATGCGACGCCTGTTTCAAGGTGCGAGGATACCGCCTCGGCCAGCGTTCCATGTCGGCTGTTCTCGGCTTTTGGCATTGTAGTCATCCACCAAGCCCTGAATCTTGAGTTTCATGCGTGTCGAAATCACCGGCGTCACGATGCCTGGAATGTTAGGGTAACACTGCCGCATCAGATCGACAATTTTGTCGAAGCTATCGATGCCGGTGACCGCCATGAGGGACAGCGCGTCGGCACCGTCGGTCAAGTTTTTCACATCGTCCTCGGCCCTGTTGGCGAGGATTTTCATTGCAAGCAGATATTCCGGAGTCGGCGTGAAGATACGCAGACCGATTGCCGAACCATCCCGCGGATAGTCTTTGAACTGCAATAGATTGGGTGCTGGATTGCCGCGCGGCGGCGCGAATTGCTTGGCAGCCTGGTTCAGCCATTCCGGCGGAAGCTGCCTGCGCCGCGTGACAGTCTCAACGATTTCGCGCGCCCTGTCCTGCAGATTGAGATAGACGGCGTCGACATCTTCGGACGATTGCCTGATGTCCGAGGCGAGCACCAGACACGAACCGCCATAGACGGCCATGTCGAGCACAATTCCCCGCTCTGCAGCGAGATTACCGATGGCGTCGAAAGCATCCTCTATTGCCGCCCTGTCAAGCTGTCTCGCACCGGCCATGCCCTTCTCCGTATTATCATCATTATAGATACCGGTAGAGGGCAAGGAAAGTCACCAATGTTCATGCCGGATGCTCGCGTCAAAGGTCATCCGGGTACAAACGGACCAGCGATTTCGATTTGACAGATCGGAACGACGGATCATATCTGCCTCTATCCAAACAACGCCTGGGAGGGCTGAGTCCGTGACCGATATTCAAGACATTTTCAAGAAATCCAATGTTGCCGTCATCACCGGCGGCGCCTCCGGTATTGGCCTTGCAGCAGCGAAATATTTCGCGGGGGCCGGCATGAGCGTGGTGATCGCCGATCTCGGTGGCGATCGCCTCGCGGACGCCCGTGCGGCGGTGGAAGCGATTGCCGGCGAAGAGCATGTCATGGCGGTCGAGACCGACGTTGCGCAGAAGGAATCGCTGAAAGCGCTTGAACGAGCCGTCATCCAGCGCTTCGGCCGCGTTCATGTTCTGATGAACAATGCCGGCATCGGCCCCGAAACCTCGATTTTCAGCGCGCAGGCCGGCTGGGACAATATTCTCGGGGTCAATCTTCTCGGCGTCATCAACGGCACGCGCACCTTCGGCCCAGGCATGCTCGCCCATGGCGAGCCGGGCCTCATCATCAACACCGGTTCGAAGCAAGGCATTACCACGCCGCCCGGCAACCCGGCCTACAACGTCTCGAAAGCCGGCGTGAAGGTCTTCACCGAGGCGCTGCAGCACGAGCTGCGCAACACCGAGGGCTCGAAGATTTCGGCGCACCTGCTGATCCCGGGCTTCGTCTTCACCGGTCTCACCAAGGGCGACCGCCGGGAAAAGCCCGCCGGCGCATGGACGCCGGAACAGACGGTCGACTTCATGGTCGAAAGCCTTCGGCGCGGCGATTTCTACATCCTCTGCCCCGACAACGATGTAGCGCGGCCGACCGATGAGCGCCGCATGCTCTGGGCTGCCGGCGACATCGTCGAAAACCGCCCACCGCTGTCGCGCTGGCATCCGGATTACGCCGACAAGTTCAAGGCGTTCCTCGACAAGAAAGATTGATGCCGAGATTGGAGCCGCGCCGTCGTTTGGACGCACGGCTCCGCGGTTGGCATTTTAGCGAAAGCCGGATAAGAGGTTCACTTTCTCCGGCTTTCAGAGCACATCATGGATTTCATCCCGAGCTTCTCGACCCTTCTCGCCTTTGCCGCAGCGACCCTGCTTC
>JAGWJK010000010.1 GCA_028865845.1 Rhizobiaceae bacterium | reverse complement strand
ACATCGGTTGCCACCGAGCTGCAACGGCGCGGTTACCACGTCATCCATGGCGACCGTGAATTGGCATATAAAGGCAATCCGGAAACAGGCGAGCCGCTGGATCACTCGGCACTGGATCCGAACATTTCCGATATCGCTTTTGGGCACAAACACCATCTCTGGGATGTGGGCAAGGTCAGATCCATCGTGGCCGATCGAAGCCATCCGATCTCCTTCTTCTGCGGCGGATCGAGAAACCATGATCGCTTCATCGACCTGTTCGACGACATCTTCGTTCTCGACGTCGACGCAGACACGCTGAAGCGACGGCTTGCCGACAGGCCGGAAGACGAATTCGGCGGAAAACCAGCCGAACGAGACGTGGTTTTGCGGCTGCATGCGACGCGAGAAGACATTCCCGAAAACGCGACGTCCATTGATGCGACTGCGCCGCTTACCGCCGTTGTCGACGATATTCTATCGAAATGCAGAGAGGTCGGCTAAGGGCAGCCCGGCGAAACCATCCTCTACGAATCCTACGTCCATTGTCTTCATCGATGCGGAAGCGTAACATAAGCAGCGACGCCACCGGCGCGCTCCCGCCAGCGCCCTTTGCAGGCTTCGTCTGCCATGCTAATTCTACAACCCCAGCGAACAAATTCTTCGGTAGAAGATTGAGAAAATATGAAAACTGCACTGGTCATTGTCGACATGCAGATGCTCATGCAGCATCGTCTTGAAGCTGGGCGTGACCACGTGAACGGCGATGCCGCTGACAAGATCGCCGCACTTGCGGCGGCGTTTAGGGAACGAGGTCAGGCCGTCATCCACATCCGCCATCAGGATAATGACCCGGCGTCGCCGCTCCATCCGGCAGCACCCGGTTTTCAGCCGATGCCCTGTGCCGAGGCGCTTGAAGACGAAGCGATTTTCCTCAAGACGACCTCCTCCGGCTTCGCTTCGACCGGGCTGGAGCACTACCTGCAGGCCGAGGGTATCACGAGCCTTGTCGTGACCGGCGCGGTTGCGAGCTTCTGCATCAGCTCCACGGTCCGGTCCGGCGCCGATCTCGGGTTTAACATGAGCGTTGTCAGGGATGCGGTCATCGGCTTTGACCTGCCCGGCGAGAACCTATCTGCGCGCGCGATTTTCGACGTGACGATGGCGCAGCTCAAATCCGACTTCGCCGATATCGTCGAAAGTTCGGTCCTGCTCTCGACCCGATAACCGCCCGGCGTGCATTGCTGCCATCATCGGCATCCACGCCACATGAGCTTCGGCCCCACGCAACGCGTCATACCTGGCGGCCATCGTAGCGAAGGCGGTTGTCCTCGATATTTCCGCGATGCGCCGCCGCCCACTCGGCGAGTTGATGCACGGTTTCCGATAGGGAGTGACCGAGTGGTGTTAGCGTATAGTCGACCTGTGGTGGCGTGCTGGGGCGAACCGTGCGTTCGACCATGCCGTCGCGCTCCAGCGTCTTGAGCGTTCTCGTCAGCATCTGCTGCGAAATGCCGCCAACACGTCGCTTGATCTCGTTGAAACGCCGCGGACCCGATCGAAGCGCCACCACGATCTGGATGCTCCATTTGTCGCCGACGCGACTGAGGATTTCACCGACGGCCTTGCAGTCACCTCCCGGTGGTTTGGCAGTCACATCCATCTGACCAGCTCCTAAAGATATGCTTTTGACGGCTATTTTTAGGTCACATAAATGGCTGTGGTCAACATTGTAGACCTTGTCTCAGGAGATGCCGGGAAAGGTCCACCACACGGAGACCATCATGAACCTCTTTTACTATCCTGGGGCCTGCAGCCTCGCCGATCATATCGCGCTGATCGAGACCGGCCTTCCCTACAAACTCTTAAGTATCAACCGTGACAAAAAGACCGAGGATGGCCGCGATTTCCTCTCGCTCAATCCAAAAGGCTATATTCCGACACTCGAACTGGAAGACGGGGCGATCCTCACGGAGAACCAGATCATCCTGACCTACATCGCCGAGAAAACCGGCAAACTGCTCCCCGAAGACGGCCTTACCCGGTGGCGAACGCTTGAAGCCCTCGCTTTCATGTCGAGCGAGATCCACGGAAACTATAACCCCTTCTTCAGGAACTTCCCGGAACCGGAAAAGGAGCGTGCCCGCGAAAAGCTTGCGAAGGCCTTCGCCATTCTCGCCGATCAGATGGGCGATAAAGCGTTCCTGGTGAGCGATGAGATGACGATCGCCGATTGCTATCTGTTCTGGGTGCTGTTTGTTGCCCCCAAAAGTGGCGTCGACCTGCCGGAGCGTCTGCAAAACTGCTTCGATCGCATGAAGGAGCGCCCATCGGTGATCAAGGCATTCGCCGAGGAAGGCTTGGCCTGACCGCCCGGCTTTAACGGCTATCCTGCCGCTATTTCAGAGGCGCAGTGCTGCAGCCGCCCTTCATGGAAAGTGGCTGCAGCGCTCGGTTACCCAGGGCATTCAGTCGCCCAGACTGAACAGAACGGATGGATCGGGTGTGACCGGCGCCGTGAAGAATGTCAGCCGTACCGCTTCCATCAGAAGAAGCGGCGGCTTCATATTCCGCGCAAGCTCCGTGATCCGGCCTTGCAGCTCTCGCACCTTGTCGGGATTGACTTCGGCGAGATTGGCGGTCTCGGACTTGTCCTTGGAGAGGTCGAACAGCTCGACGCTTTGCGGCAGCGACGCCTTCCAGACCAGTTTCCAGTCGCCATTGCGCACCGCGCCTGCCATCGGATCGACATTGTAGACGATTTCCTTGCGCGGAGAGGCCTGGTTCTCGCTGATCGTCGCCCAGAGGTCCATGCCGTCGAGCGGCTGGGTGCGCTCGAGCTTGGCCCCAGCGAGCCCGGCAAGGGTGGGATACATATCGACAACATGGATCATTCCGTCTACGACGCCGGGCTTGATCTTTCCTGGCCAGTTGGCCAGTGCCACAACGCGCGTGCCGCCCTCGTATAACGTTCCTTTTCCATCGCGATAGGGTCCGTTGTCGGCGGGAAGTCCGCCGGCTACCTTGCTGTCACCGGCAAACAGCGAGCTCCTTGCTCCGCCGTTGTCGCTGTGAAAGACGATGATGGTGTTGTCACGCATGCCACGCTTCTCCAGCGCGGCGACCACATCGCCGATGCCGTCGTCCATCACCGAAATCATCGCCGCATAGGCCCTGCGGTTCTCGTCTTCTATGTGCTTGAAGCGATCGAGATACGCCTCGGGCGCCTGGAACGGCGTGTGTGGCGCTGTGAATGCCAGGTAGAGAAACAATGGGTTGCCCGGATCGTGCCGTTCGATGGTGCGCACCGCCTCCACGCCGAACAAGCTGTTGTCGAAGCCTTGTTCGACCAGCGGCTTGTTGTTTCGGTACCAGTCCCTGACGCCATGCGACGAGTGCTTGAAGTGATCGATTTCGCCGACCAGCGTGCCATAGAAGGAATCAAAACCGCGCTGCCGCGGCCAGTATTCCGGTTTCGCGTGACCGAGATGCCATTTGCCGACAAGCGCGGTCTTATACCCGGCATCCTTCAGCGTTTGAGGAAGGAGATATTCGTCAAGCGGCAGCCCGTAGGTACCGGCCGCCGGAATGACCCCTGTTTGCAGCCCGTAACGCAGGGGATAGCGTCCGGTCATGAAAGCGGCCCGCGTTGGTGTACACATTGGCTGAACGTAAAACTGCTCGAAACGTGCCCCCTCTTCTGCCAACTTGTCGAGGTGCGGCGTCTTGATGTCGGAGCCCTGAAAACCGGTATCGTGCCAGCCCACGTCGTCGGCAATGATGTATATGATGTTCGGCTTCATCGCCTGTGCTTCCGCCGGTCCCGCGCCGGCAAAGCCACCGAGCAGCCCGGTCGTCAAGGCAACGCCCGAGGCCACAAACGCAGCGCCACTCATCAGGACCTTTCGCCGAGATATCTTGTTGCCGCTCGCCCCACCGGACAGCAATGTGTCATCACAATCCATCTCGCGTCCTCCGCCCGCTTCGATCGCCTTGCGAGGCTCGACTATATGCCGGTGCAAGGTGCCAACAAGCTCGCCTTTCGAGGGAGGAACACCGCCGAACGATGCGGCATATCTCGAGAGCGAAAAAACCGACAACTGCTATAGGCCTCTCGCATAAGCTTATATCCCAAGTGATTTGCGGTACGACGTGGACTTGCGAATCTCGACGGGTCTGCAGCTATTGCACGGCCAATCGCCGCATTGCGATCGGCGCCTGGCATGGCTATTTTGCACGCAAAACAATGGGATGGATCGATCATGAGCGACGAGAGACAACAACACGATGCGGCTTGCCACTGCGGCTCGGTAAAATTCCGGGTTCGCCTTGCGGACGAATTCAACACCATCCGCCGCTGTACCTGCTCTTATTGCCGGATGCGGGGTGCAATCGCCGTTTCCGCCCAACTCTCGGATATCGAATTTGTCCAGGGCGAGGACAATCTGACGCTTTATCAATTCAACACGCACACGGCTAAGCACTATTTCTGCAAGACCTGCGGCATCTACACCCATCATCAGCGTCGCTCGAATCCCAACCAGTTCGGCATCAACGTCGCCTGCATCGAGGGTATGAGCCCCTTCGATTTTCCCGAGATTCAGGTGATGGACGGCGTCGCCCATCCCTCCGATTCCAATTCCGGGCCTAGGGTCGCCGGAATACTTAGGTTCGAGGCGACGAGCTGACATCCGCGACAGAGTACCGCATCCGACCGGCAACTTTCGAGCTCCCACAACATTTCCTGTCGATCCACAAACGGTGACGTCCGCTTTATCTCAAAGCGGACACGCGAACATGCGCGTCGCACCGAGAGACCCCCGTTATTTCGCGAGACCCTGAGGGTCTTTCGCGCTATGAAAGGCATTCATCCTACCTTTCAAACATTGAGGTCCTTCACGTGGCTCTGAAAATCCTTTTTATTGGTGGTACCGGTCAAATCTCCTATCCGTGCGTCGAACGCGCCGTCGTCCAAGGTCATCATGTCAGCGTCTACAATCGCGGCCAGAGAGGCGACCCGTTGCCTGCGGGCGTGACCTCGATCGTCGGCGAGCTCGGATCGGCCGCCTATGCGGATCTCGCCAAAGCCAATTATGATGTCGTCTGCCAGTTCATCGCCTTCACGCCAGATCAGGTGGCACGCGATATCGAGGTCTTTGCCGGTCACTGTGGCCAATACATCTTCATTTCGTCGGCGTCGGTCTACGAAAAGCCGCCACGCCACTACGTGATCACCGAGGAGACGCCGGCGATCAACCCCTATTGGCCCTACAGCCAGGCCAAGATCGCCTGTGAGGAATTGCTCAAGAAGTCGAGCAATATTGCCTGGACGATCGTGCGCCCCAGCCACACCGTTCGCACCGGCCTGCCGATCATGATGGGCGACAGCGACATCATGGCGAGGCGCATGCTGGATGGCGAGCCCACCATTGTCGCGGGCGACGGCCATACGCCCTGGACGCTGACCCGCTCCGTCGATTTTGCCGTGCCTTTCGTCGGGCTCTTCGGCAAGCAGGCTGCACTCGGCGAGATCTTCCACATTACCTCCGATCGCGCGCATATCTGGGACGACATTCAAAAGACGATCGCCAGAATGCTGAGCGTGGAGGCGAAGATCGTTCACGTGCCGACGGACACGCTCATCAAGTACAATCCGGATTGGGTAGGCCCTCTCGTCGGCGACAAGGCCTGGACGGCGATCTTCGACAATTCCAAGGTCAAGAGCGTCGCAGGCGACTTCACTTGCGCGGAGAAGCTTGAGGACATCCTGGCCGACTCGATCATGCACCTGAAGCAACGTCTTGCCAAAAGCCGCCCGCCAAAAGGTGAATTCGATGCCTTGATCGACAGAATCTGCGCGGAACAGAGCGCGCTCGGCTAGTTTCAATCCCGTAGTCACTTGCTTAATAACGACCCTCCGGCGATATCGATAACGTATCGACGGAGGGTCGATCCTCCTCGAATCGAGTTGACGGAGATGTCGGCAGACACTCTCCCTTGGTTTTGCTCGTGTTTTCCGGCGTCTGCTCTCACAGCCGAAAGATCGCCGGCGCAATGGGCAGACAAAAGCTGCGGTGATACAGTGCACCCGGGCAGCGGGAGGACCATCTGCCGGACACTGTAACCTGCATATCGCAATCATACGTTAGAAGCATCGTGAAAGTGCTGCGTGGTCAGCTCGTTAGCGACAACGGCGAAGCGGTTGTTTGCAAGCTGAAAGCCCGCATCGTCCCATGCCGGTCGACGAGTCACTGACGGTGGCATAGGAAAGTTGATACAACGGGTCGTCCTTGAGAGATTGGATGGGGCAGAGCATGCGAACATGGCAGAGCTTTTTCTTCTCTCTCGTTTGCGTCGTCTGTCTCTTGAACATTACAGGATGCGCCGGCAGGCCTGATGTGGGCGGACTGCTCTCGAACACCGCTGCCGCCCCGGGCGCGACCTCGCACACCATTCTCGTTGCCACGACGCGCGCGCAAGACGCGCGGCCGGGGACCTATTTCAACGGCGAGCGCTCCACTGACCTGAATTTCGCATCGATCACCGTCAGCGTTCCGCCCGATCACAGGTCCGGAAATATTGAGTGGCCAAGGTCGCCGCCGGGAAATCCTGAGAAGGATTTCGTGACGCGAAGCGGAACATATCTGCCGGATGAAAAACGGTTTATCGCCGAACTGAATCAACAACTGGACCAGCAGCCGAAGGGACAGCGCAAGGTTCTGCTCTTCGTTCACGGCTACAACACGCTTTTTGCTGAAGGCGTTTATCGCTTCGCCCAGATCGTGCACGATTCCCACGCACCCTCGGTCCCGGTGTTCTTCAGCTGGGCCTCCCGCGGGCGCACACTGGACTATGTGTACGACACCAACAGCGCGACGATCGCCCGTGATGGCCTGGAGCATACGATCCGCCTGCTGGCTGCCAGCCACGCCGACGAAATCAACGTGCTCGCGCATTCGATGGGCAATTGGGCAACCGTCGAGGCCTTCCGCCAGATCGTCATATCCGGCGACGTTCCCTTGCGTAACAAACTCGGCACGGTCGTGCTCGCCGCACCCGATATAGACAAGGACGTCTTCGAATCGGAAATGCGCCGGATTGGAAAACCGAAAAAGCCGTTCCTGATCATCGTCTCGCGCGATGACAGGGCTTTGGGCCTGTCGCGCTTTATCGCAGGCGGCAAGGAGCGGCTCGGCTCCAGCGAAGACACCGCTGAACTGACCCGTCTGGGCGCGATCGTCGTCGATCTTTCGGATGTGAAGGGAAATGACGCGGCAAATCACGGAAAGTTCGCGCAGATTGCCGAGATTGCTCCAGATCTCAAAGAGGTCCTGGCGCAAGGCATTCCAGACAAGGAAAAGGACAGCGCAGGGGGAGTGGTGACCAAGGTCCTCCTATTGCCCGCAAAGGCCGTCACCGCGCCGATCAGGATCCTCTCGGCAAACTAGGCCCTCTGCCTGCCGGCGGGAGCATTGTGGCTGCGCCAGAACCAGGGAAATGGTGCGGTCTTCCGATCGAGCCACATCATCTAAATTTTAGGAAGGAAGGCCATCGATATCTTCGACAGGAACCACAGACCGCATAATCGTTGGCTGATACAGCCATTCGGCAAATCATGATCGACAGCGCTTCATCCATCGACTGATCCAATCAGCGTAAAATTCTGATTTCCTTGAAGGAAATGGTGGGTGATGTAGGGCTCGAACCTACGACCCGCTGATTAAGAGTCAGCTGCTCTACCAACTGAGCTAATCACCCGTAACCGCTCGCCGCGGTGTGATCGGGCATATAAATAGGATCGGTTTGATTGTCCAGCGGCCAGATGAATTTTCTTTGAGATTTTGTCAAAAAAATTTCGAAGAACAAAGAAAACCCAATAAAATCAAAGATCAAGAAATCCGGTCGCAACACGCACCGCTTGGCCGCCAATACGCGCATTGGCGATCTCTCCGTTATCGATGTCGATATGGAGGTGAATAAACGAGGGCCGACCCATCTCGACTCCCTGTTCGACGATGACAGGATGGTGTCCATCGGGCAATCGATCGAAATGTTTGATGGCTCCGGACAGCGCCGCCACTGCCGAGCCCGTCGCCGGGTCCTCGACAATGCCCATTCCGACCGGGAACATGCGGGCATGGAACTTGGCGGTATGATTGACCGCGCCGCGGCAATAGATGAAGGCCGACGTCAGCGCGCCGTCGACGAACGGCACGCTTTTCTCCCAGAGCTGCGGATCGAATTCCAATCGTTCAGCCGCGCCGACGTCATGCACCGGCACCAGCAGGAACGGCACGCCGGCGCTCCAGATCGACGGGACGTGATTCTCGAAGCCGATTTCGGTGATTCTCAGGCTGAGCGCATTGGCGATATCGGCCTTGTCGATCGGCAGCTGAATCTGCTGTGATTTTCGCGGCAGATCGAATTCGGCGAAACTCGCCTTGTTCTGACGGAGCCGCACGGCGCAGCGCACCGGACCTACCTTCTCATCCAGTACCGACACCAGGTCGACATCGCCGCCGTGACGCGCATGGGTGCGTTCTGCGAGGGCGATTGCCGTACCGACCGTCGGATGCCCGGCAAAGGGCAGTTCACGCCCTGGCGTGAAAATGCGCAGGCTGGCAGTATGGGCGGGATTCTGCGGCGGCAGCACGAAGACCGTCTCCGAGAGGTTCATCTCCTTGGCGACCGCCTGCATCGCCTGATCGCTCAAGCCTTCCGCATCGAAAATGACGGCCAGCGGATTGCCGGCCAACTTATTTTCGGTGAACACATCATAGATACCGAAGCTGCGGGCCAACCCTGCCTCCATCACATGACACTACACAATACAACCTGCCAAACCATACATAACGACAACGAATTTGAGCGCAAGCTAAAGCTATTTGTTGCGCTCGAAGAACCACTTGAGGATGGGCGGCATGGCGGAACTATATTTATGCGCGGTAGGATCGGCTGAACGGATGGCAATGACGCCATCGATCTCCTTTTCCTCATCCACCAGCATGTGCGCCTCTATCCGGGCGAGTATATCGTCGGCCGTCCAGGGAAAACGGTAGACGCGAAACAGCGTGACCGAGCGGTTGGTCTGCGTGGCATAATAACCGGGCTCGGCGACGGCATCGTTGAGGTCCAGGCCGGTCTCCTCCAGCACTTCGCGGCGCATGTTGCCGTCGATGTCGCAGCGTCCGTCGACGATATCGTTCTCATCCATAGAACCGGCGGCGCAATAGACCTGGCCGGGATTGGCAGTATGCTGCGCCATGCGAATGGCGATGATCGCGCCGTCGGACGAGACTGCGACCGGAAAAGCAAAGACATGGAAACCGCCACTGCGCGCCGCCTGCTTGCGCCACCAGAGGAAGGTAGAGAATGGCGTCAAATAACCTTCGCCCTCCACCGCCTGCTCGCTCACCGACAGGCGATGCTGAAAGATCATGCGACCGTCGTAGAGCGCCGGGTTTGCCGCGATCTCCTTTTGCCAGTTCGCACGCGCAGCCTCGATCTCGCTGACATGGAAGGGATGGTCGCCGGAGATGACGCTGAGATTGATGCGAGCGACCGGAAACACCATATTCTCGGGCGGCCAACCGGCCATATCGCTTTGCAGTTCGTCGGCAGAATTCATAATAGATCCAATGTAATGACAACGGGGCAATGGTCGGAGGCCTTCGGCCTGTCCCAGCCGGTGCGTGGATAACGCTCGACCTCCTGGCCGGGCGGGAAGACGGTGCGGAACGGTTGTCCCGAGCGAATGACGTCAGGCATCTGCGTCGCATTGTTGCGCGCCAAAGCAGGCGATAGCCAGATATAGTCGAGCTGGCAGAGCCATTGCTCCTGCGGTCCGCGGGCATGGTAAAGCGTCCAGCGATCCAGCGCATCACGCCGACGCATGGCATTTTCAACGAAGCCGTCATGGCTGAAGACATCGAGCGCGCTGGCAGCCTCGCTCCTGTGTTCGAAACGGTAACCGGTGCGGCGCGTGCCGATGACGTCGACCCGTTCCTGGTAATCATTCATGTCGCCGCAGATCGCGAAATTCTTGGTTGCCGTCTTTCCGGCGCCGAAGCGGCTTTCTACGATATGGCGCACGGCAAGGGTCTCAGCGCGGCGGATCGGCATGGTCGATTGCCTACCGTCGAGGCCTTCGCGGGCAGGCCCCATCGATTTCAGGTGAACAACGTAGAGCGTGAAAGGCACCCCGCCGATGGCAAGATCGAGCTCCAGGCAATCACGCTTGAAAATCTTGTCGTCGAGATGAAAGCCGAGCGCTGCCAGTTCGTCGTTGAAGAGATTGAAATCTCTGTATGTCACCATCGCATGACTTTTGATGTCCTTCAGGACGATCGGCTGGCCGTCGCGAGTCTCCTCGCGCATCATCACGGCGACGTCGATGCCGCGACTGTCATTTCCCTCGATCAGGAATTTCTGCCTGTAGCCATTGCCGACCATGCGGTAGAGGTAGCCATATTCGAAGGCCTGCAGCGCCGTCATGTTGTCGACCTCCTGCAGGCAGATGATATCGGCATCCGCGTCGGCGATAGCGAGCGCTGTCATCTGCCTGGTATCGTCTGTGGAGGCGACCACTCGCGCCTGCTCCAGCTGCTGATAGATTTCCTCGCTGCGTACCTCGAAGAGCTTCAGCACGCGATCCTGTCGGAGCTGATTACGAAAACCGGTGTAATCGAAACGGGTCAGCAGATTTTCGACATTGAAACTAGCAAGACGCAGGGACATTGGGCATTCCGGTCTGAGAAAAATTAGCCGACTTAGTTTGCCGGCTCAGTTGGCCTTGGCGGTGACGGTCGATTTGAATTTCCCCATGAGATAGGGGCCTGACAGCACCGGCGCATATTTCGGCGTCTCCCCTTCCGCCAGGCAGGACGGGAGGCAGGCGATCTCCGCAAACCAATTCGGCTGGTGGAAAAAGGCGAGCGACTGCCGCCGCTGCATGCCACCCTCCTCCGGCGGCGGATTGACGACACGATGGACCGTCGAGACCCAGCGATCGTTGGTCCAGAGCGCCATCAGGTCGCCGATGTTGATGACGAAAGCGCCGGGCACCGGCGGCACCGGCGTCCAGTTGCCATCGGGCGAGATAATCTCCAGCCCTTTCGAGCCGGCCTGCGGCAGCAGGATCGTCAGACTGCCGTAGTCGGCATGGGCACCGGCACGCAGTTGACCAGGCTGTGGCGGAACGTGTTGCTCCGGATAGTTCAATGCCCGGAGCGCGCTGATCGGCGCGTCGACGTAAGCATCGAAGAAATGCTCGTCGAGGCCGAGCGCCGTTGCAAACACCCGCATGATCCTCGCCGCCAGATCTTCCATCGAGCGGTAATAGATCTTCCATGCGTCCGCAAAACCTTCCGGTGCATCCGGCCAGATCGTTGCGGCGTAGCAGAAGCCCAAAGCTTCCGGATCGGTCATGCCGGCTGGAACGGCAAGCGGCCCACCATTGAAGCTTTCCTTGAGATCCGGCGGCGTGTCGACGTTGCGCGACTTCGCCAGCGCTTCCGTGCCGGGACCGAGATAACCATAGGGATAGCCGGGATAAGGCGCCCTCGCCTGTTGCTTCACATCGGCCGGAAGATCGAAAAACGCGCGCGTCTTGCTCCAGATACCCTTGATGACAGCGTCGGCGACGCCATGATTGGCGATCGCGAGAAACCCCGTCGAGCGGCAGATGTCGTCCACCTCGGCGCCAAGCCGTTTCTTCTCATGAGCATCCGCGCTTTCGAACGCGCCGAGATCGAAAATCGGGAAGCTGTGATTGGACATGACGCGACTCCCATTCCTGACGCCGATAACCAAGCACAGGTCGGCGCCGCGGACAACCGCTGTTGCCCGTCATGCCCAGCTGGCTAAAGCCGCCACGCGGATCGGATCGCAACGGCGTAGGTCTCGCCGGTTTTGACGAGTTCGCGACTATAGGCGCGCAGCACCTGGCCATCCGGCAACGACAGCCGCAGCGAATAGCGTTCGCCCTCGTAAAGAACCGAATCGACACGGCACGAAATGCCCGTAGAATCGGCGACGACGTCTTCGGGACGGACGAGAATATCGGCTTTCGGCTGCCCGGCATCCTGGCCACCCCAAATCGACCTCAACGCCGGCCAATCCAGGAGCCGCGGCCTCGCCTCAGCAAAGGCAAGCGAGAGGATCGCGCCCTGCCCGACCAATCCGCCGACCAGCCGGCCCTTCGGGCGCGCATAGATCTCAGCCGGCGGCGCCATCTGCAGCAGCTGCCCCTCCGACATTACGGCGACATCGGTGGCAAGCGCCATGGCCTCGCTCTGGTCGTGCGTGACATAGACCATCGTCGCGCCAGATCGCTGATGGAAATCGCGGAAGGTCTCTTCCATCTCCTTCTTCAGATGACGGTCGAGATTGGCAAGCGGCTCGTCGAGCAATACCACATCAGGCGATGTCACCAGGCAGCGCGCCAGTGCCACGCGCTGGCGCTGACCGCCGGAAAGATCGGCTGGCCGACGGCCGGCATAGTCTTCGAGCCGCACCGTCGCGAGCGCCTCGCCCACCTTCCGCCGATAGCTCTCCCCGGAAATACCGCGGACCTTCAGGGGGTAACCGACATTGTCGGCGACATTCATGTGCGGCCACAGCGCGTAGGACTGAAATACCATCGCCATGTTGCGCCGCTCCGGCGGCAGGGTGTGGGCGGCATCGGCAAGAAGCCGCTCGCCCAGATGGATAGAACCATCGGTCGGCTGTTCGAAGCCGGCGATCATTCGGAGCACCGTCGTCTTGCCGCAACCGGACGGACCGAGCAACGCCAGGAAGCCGCCATCGCGCACCTCAAGCGACAGAGCCTTGACCGCAGGCCGGCCACCACCGCCGAAATCCTTGCTGACGTGATTGAGGATCAGCTTCGCCACGGCACTACCCCCTTCGGCAGGCGCTTGGCCATGAATTCCAAAAGCAGCATCATGGCAACCACCATGGCGATGACGATCACCGACATGGCGGAGGCGAGATCGGCGCTGCCGCCATCGTCGAGATTGTAGATGACGACGCCGAGCGTCTGCGTACCTGCCGACCATAGCAGCGCCGAAACGGTGAGTTCGTTGCAGGCGATCAAAAAGACGAGGATGATAGAGGCCCCGGCCGCAGGTGCGATCAGGGGCACGATGATATCCGTAAGGCGACGCAGAAAGCCGGCGCCAGAGAGGCGTGCAGCCTCTTCCAGTGCCGGATCGAGCTGCAGGAACGCGCTCATGACCGGCTTGAGACTGACCGCAAAATAGGCGGAGAAATAGGCCAGCAGGATGATCCAGATCGTGCCGTATAGCGTGACGTTGAGCACCGGCAGCGGCGCCGCGAATACCAGGATGAAGCAGACGGCGACGATGATTCCCGGTAGCGAATAGGGAATTTCGATCAGACCGGCAACGATCCGGCTCAGCAGGTCCTTCCGCTTGGTGAGCGCATAGGCGGTAAGCACCGTCACCACCAACAGACCGAGCGCCGTCATGCTCGCCAGAAACAGGGAATTGGAAAAGGCGGTGCGCGTTACCGCCTGATGAAACAGGATCTCGCTGAAGGCATGCATCGACGCTGTCTTCAAGGTCAGCGGTACCCCGTAGGCCGGCACGAGCGCCCCTGCGACCAGCGCAAAGAATGGTGCGGCCAGCATGAAGAACAGGATGACCCAAAGCAGCGGCAGGGCAAGAAGGCGCCAGCGGCCGAGCTGGAAGGCCGCTGAAGCGCCGGAGAGGCCGATGACACGATAGTCCCGCCCCTTCAGTGCTTTGGCCTGCACCGCGAGCCCTGCGACCGATATGACCGCGATCATCGCCGACAAGACGGCGACGTCGCCGAAGGTGCGGGGTCCAAAATTGGAAAATTTGGTGAAGATCAACGTCGACAGCGTGAAGATCGAGGCAGGAATGCCAAGGATCGCCGGAATGCCGAAGTTACCGATCGAGGAAACGAAAGCGATGGCGGCACCGGCGATGACGCCGGGCAGCGACAGTGGCGCTATGATATCGCGAAAGACGCGAAAGCCTGACGCTCCCGACAGTCTCGCGGCCTCGACGCCGTCGCGCGGCAACGCCATCAGACCGGCTCGCAGCGCCAGATAGACCAGCGGCGCATGCTGCACGCCATAGAGCAAGGCAATGCCGCCGACGGAATAGAGCGGTTGCGGCGAGCCGAGCGGCGGAGCGATGTGCAACGCTTTCAGCAAGGGGCTCGACGGACCGGACATCTGCACCCAGGCAAGTGCGGTGACCTGTGGCGGGATCATCATCGGCAGGATGAACAGGAAACCGAGTGGTCCTTTGCCGGGAACGTCAGTCAATGTCAGCAGGAATGCAAAGAGGCAGCCGAGCAGGACCGAAATCACCGAACCGATGACAGCGGTCTCGACCGTGTACCAGGCCGAACGCCAAAGGGCCGGATCGGTGATCAATTCATAGGCGCCGCCGCGCAGCAAAGCCTCGATGCCCGCCTCGGCCAGGCGCGCCAAAGGCAACACGCTCAAAACGATCACGATGGTCACAACAAAAGGAAACAGCCAGGCTGGCTGGCTGTTTCCCTTACGCGCATATCCGTACATCTAAAGTCCAGATTGGATCACTTGGATCCGTAATAGGATGAAAAGGTCTTCAAGTCTTGATCGGTGTTCTTCAAAGCATTGGCGGCGTTCAGCGGCAAGACCTTGATGCTATCACGAGCCGGGAAACCCGCCGGCAGCTTCATGCCGTTGCGAGCCGGGATATAGCCGAGCTTGAGGAAACCTTCCTGGCCTTTTTCCGACAGTGCGTAGTCGACGATCTTCTTGGCGGCATCGACGTGGGTGGCGCTGGCGAGAATGCCGACCGGCTCCGTCACGGCCGAAACACCTTCGGTCGGGAACACGAACTCAAGCGGCGCGCCCTTGGCTTTTTCGCGGATCGGCATGTAATCGACGATCATGCCGTAAGCCTTCTCACCGGAGGCGACCGACTTCAGAACCTGACCGTTGCCGCCTGCGGCAACCGCGCCGTTGGCAGCAAGATTCTTGTAGAAATCCCAGCCGAGGCTCGGAACGCCGGCCAGCGTCTGCGCGTGGATCAGCGCCGCACCTGAAGCAAGCGGGCTCGGCATGGCAACGAGGCCCTTGGCTTCCGGCTTGGTGAGGTCCTGCCAGCTCGTCGGCTTCATCGAGGCGGCAGTGTTGTAGACGATGCCCGTGGTGATGAGCTTGGTGGAGTAATAGTAGCCGTCGGCATCATAAAGTGCCGGATCGTAATTGGCGGCTTCCGGCGACTTGTAAGCCATCAGCTTGCCGGCTTCCTTGAGGCGCTCCAGCGTCACCGTGTCGGCGATCAGGAGAACGTCGGCGACCGGATGGCCAGCCTGGATTTCAGCCTGCAGCTTGGCGATGATCTGCGGCGTGCCGTCGCGAACCCAATCGACCTTGATGCCTGGATTGGCGGCCATGAAGCCGTCGACGGTCGCCTGCGCATCCTCGTTCGGCTGGCTGGTATAAAGCACGAGATCGGCGGCCTGGGCCGAAACGGAGAGAAGACCGGCTGCAAGCAGGCCGGCAAAAGCGGAAACGAGCGTCTTCATGAGGCGTCCTCAGGTGGGAAAATCAGAAGGGTTCCTTAGCTGTACCGATTAACATGATTGTGACAATCCGAATTGGGGAACCTTCCCGTTCATACTATCATTCGCGCTTGACCATCGTCGCGCCGCGCTATTTTCTAGCGCGCGAATTTCCTATCTGATTTCCGGAGGATAAATCCATGGAATACCGCCTGCTCGGCCGCTCCGGCCTCAAGGTTTCGACCATCACCATGGGCACGATGACGTTCGGTGGCGTCGGTTGGGCCAAGACCGTCGGCGACCTCGGCGTCGCCGAAGCAAAACGGCTCGTCGACATGTGCGTCGATGCCGGCGTCAACCTGATCGACACGGCCGATGTCTATTCGCAGGGCGCCTCGGAGGAAATCCTCGGCGAGATCATTGGCGGCCCGCGCAAGAACGGCGTGTTGATCGCCACCAAGGCGCGCTTCCCCATGGGTCCAGGGGTCAACGATGCAGGCTCGTCGCGCCAGCATCTGATCCAGGCCTGCGAAGCCAGCCTCAAGCGCATGAAGACCGACGTGATCGATCTCTATCAGTTGCATGAATGGGACGGCCAGAC
>JAGWJK010000735.1 GCA_028865845.1 Rhizobiaceae bacterium | reverse complement strand
GAGGTTGGACAGTGGTTCGTCGAACAGGAAAACTTCCGGATTGCGCACGATCGCGCGGCCGATGGCGACGCGCTGGCGCTGGCCTCCGGAAAGCGCTGCCGGCTTGCGCTCCAGAAGCGCGCCTAGCTGCAGGATATCAGCGGCGCGCTTGACCTTGGCATCAATCTCCGCCTTCGGCCGATGGGCCATGCGCAGGCCGAAGCTCATATTCTCGGCCACCGTCATATGCGGATAAAGCGCATAGGACTGGAACACCATGGCGACACCGCGCTCGGAAGGCTCGGTGTCGTTCATCCGCTTGCCGCCGATGAACAGATCGCCGGAGGATATCTCCTCCAGTCCCGCTATGCTGCGGAGCAGGGTCGATTTTCCGCAACCGGAGGGACCGACGAAGACGGTGAACTCGCCGCGCTCGATCGTCAGCGACACGTCGTGGAGGACATCGACGACGCCGAATTTCTTGCGGACATGGTCCAATACGATTTGCGACATGAGGACTTCCGTTTCAGCCTTTGACAGCGCCGACGGCGATGCCGTTGACGATCTGCCTCTGGAAAATCACGTAGATGATGACGATGGGTGCCGCTGCCAGCACGATACCGGCGGTCAACAGCGGCACGTTGGTGGTGTATTCGCCGCGCAGGGCGGCAATGCCGACCATGACAGTGCGCTCCTTCTGCAGCACCAGCAGCGAGATCAGCACGTCGTTCCAGCAATAGAGCGTGTTGAGAATGCCCAGCGTGATCAGCGCTGGCTTGCCCATCGGCAGCATGACGTTCCACCATATCTGCAGGATCGTGGCGCCGTCCATCCGTGCCGCCTCGACCAGCTCGCGCGGCAGGCGGGAGTAGAAGGCGGTCATCATGTAGACGCTGAAGGGCAGGAAGAATGCGGTGTAGGAGATGATCAGCCCGATGCGGGTGTTGACCAGATCAAGCGCGATGATCGTGCGATAAAAGGGCACGAGCACGACCTGTACGGGGATCATCAGCGACGCCAGGATCACCAGGAATAAAAAGCGCCGGAGGGGGAAACGCAGCATTGCGAGCGCGAAACCGGCGAGAGAGGATACCACCAGCAGAAGAAGCACCGCACCGCCAGTCGTGATCACCGAATTGATGAAATAATCACTGAGATGCGCGCGCTGCCACGCCGTGACGAAATTGTCGAAGGTCGGATCGGTGGTAATGCCGAAACGATCCAGGATGTAACCCTTGTTGGTCTTCAGCGAATTGTTGATCGCGAAGAAGACGGGATAGATGCACGACAGCGCCAGAAGCGTCATCGGCACCGCGGCGATCCAGAGCAGCCGCCTTTCCCGTTTTGGCAGAATCGACATGCCGCCCTATCCCTATAGATTCGCGTTGCGCGACATGATGCGGATCTGCACATAGGCAAGGCCCGCCATCATCACGAACAACACCATGGAAATCGCCGCCGCATAGCCCGGCTGGTTCATCTTGCCCTGCTCCAGCCAGATCAGGAATTCCGGCAATGTGGTCGCCGTTCCCGGTCCGCCGGCGGTCAGCACATAGATCAACCCGAACATCGACGTCAGCACGCCGATCGTCGTCACCACCGCGACGAATTCGATGATCGGCCGAAGCGCCGGGATGATGACATGCACCCAGATCTGCAAAGGCTTGGCGCCATCGAGCCTGGCGGCCTCGATCAGTTCCTTGGAGACGGTCGAAAGCCCGGCCATGAAGATCAAAAGGCTCATGCCGAAGGTCGCCCAGAGCTGCACGGCAATCAGGCTGGCAAGGGCGGTTGCGCCATTGCCGAGCCAATCGACCGGGATCAGTCCGATCGCCTTGAGGAAGGCATTGAGGCTGCCGTCGAAACGCAGCACCACGTTGAAGATCGAGCCGATGATGACGGTCGAGAGCACCGCGGGGAAGAAATAGACAGCCCGGAAAATCTTGCCGCCCGGCACGCCCTGATGGATCAAGATCGCGAGAAGCAGCGGCAACATGACCCAGATCGGCAGGGTCGCAATCAGGATCAGCGTGTTCTCGATGCTGTCGCGAAAGGCGGGGTCCTTGGCGATCGCAACATAATTGTCGATGCCGACGAAGGACGACTGGCCGAAACCGTTGGAATTGGTGAAGGAGAGGACGAAACCCCAGGCGAGCGGAAATATCCGGAAAACGCCGACCAGAACGATGGCGGGCAGCACGAACAACAATCCGATCCGTCTTTCCGTCCTGCTTGCCAATACCGCCTCCTCGAAATTCCCGAGCCGGGGTTAGGCCCCGGCTCCACTGCCTGTTGTCGTATACGCCTACTTCCGTGCCTCAGCCTGTACGGCATCCATGCGCGCTGCGGCCGCATCCACCGTGACATCGCCGTTCAGAAGCAGCTGGCTCTGGCGATGCCATTCCTCCAGCTCCTTTGCAGTCGCATTGGCATGCGCAGTCGGCGCACCTGATGTTTTCAGCCAGCCGAGAATGGCCTTGGCGGCCGGGCTTTCGACCTTGCTGGTGTCGACACCTGTGTTGGAGGCAATCGCGCCGGTATCGCTGAAGAAGATCTGCATCGGCTCGGGCGAAGCCAGCTCCTTGGCAAATTCGATAGAAAGATCGGCATTGGCCGACGCCTTGTTGACGCCATAACCGATACCGCCGGAAACCGGCAGCGTCGGATCGCCTTCCTTCTTGTCTGCGGCAATGGTCGGCGACGGCATGCGGAACACGCCGTCATTCTCTGCACCGAGGAAATCGTCGAACTGCTTCCAATGCGCCACGTCGGAAATCAGGCCTATGGTGTTGGCCGCCTCACCGCGCATGAAGCTTTCATATTCGTCCATGAACTTGGTGGTCGAATTCGGCCCATCCTGGAACCAGCCGGCCTTGTTGGCGTCGACCCAGCTTTGCAGGATGGCTTTCACCTGCGGGCTCGACCATTTCAACTTGCCGTCAGCAAAATCCTGCTGTTCCTGGGCGGTCCATTCATTGGATGCCATTTCAGAGAACCAGAATTCGGCCCCGTAGCCTTCCTTGTTGCCCAAGGAGAAGCAGGGAACGGCGCCCTTGGCCTTGATTGCGGCGCAGACCTTGGCGAGATCGGCCCAGGTCTTCGGCGGGTTTTCGGGATCGAGGCCGGCATCCTTGTAGAGCTTCTTATTGTAGTAGATGACAAAGCCCTGGATCGACAGTGGGATGGCATAGATGCCGCCGTCGGCGCCGGTAAATTCCGGCCAGCCGACAACAGTCTTCTGCAGATCGCCGACTTTGTCGTTGAGCTTCAAAAGCGCAGGGATGCGCGCCTTTGCCTGGGCGCCGCCGTTCATCAGGAAGAGATCGGGACCGGCGTTGGAGGAAAGAGCCGTGCCAAGCAGCGTGTAATATTGATCGAGCGGCTGCATAACGTATTTGATCGTTACGCCGGCATGCGCGGCTTCGAAATCGGTCTTGGCCTTGTCGTAATAGGCAGC
>JAGWJK010000734.1 GCA_028865845.1 Rhizobiaceae bacterium | reverse complement strand
ACGCAAGCGGCTCCGACGGGCAGCTCTTAAGCTGCTCCGACACAATGAGCCGCGAGCAAGTCCGCTTTCGACAGCGGTGTGGTGATTTCCATAAATTTTTTCAAAAGACTGATCATGCGCCGACGCGTCGTGCCGGCGAACGCAAACGGCCGGCGCCCGAAGGCGGCCGGCCGTCAATATTCATTCTACAGGCGCTGGACTGGAGGTCTCAGGCGACGGAAGTGGTCTGGTCGTCGATGCTGGCGCCACCGACATGTGCCTTGATGGATTCGATGGCATGCATCGCCGAGGCCTTTGCCTTGTAACCTTCGGAAGCGAACATGGTTTCGCCGTTCGAAGCCTTGAACCGGAAGCGGAATTCCCCGGCCTTGTCCTTGTACACTTCAAATCTATACATGGTTCCCGTCTCCTAGAATCGCGTCAGCGCGAAGTAACATCGATAATCTATCGTAATTTCAAGACGTTTTCCACCTGGCATGTTGGAAGCGACTTGACCGATCCGACGTTATTTCACCGCGAGCACGCGTTCGTCGATGCCGGCGTCGAACTGCAGCCGCGCCAGCTTGGCGTAGATGCCGCCGTGATGGATGAGGCTCTGATGCGTGCCTTCCTCGACGATCTTGCCCTGATCGAGAACGAGAATGCGATCGGCCTTCAGCACCGTCGCCAGGCGATGGGCAATAACGAGGGTGGTGCGCGTCTCCATCAGGCCATCGAGTGCCTTCTGCACCAGTGCCTCGCTTTCGGCATCAAGCGCCGATGTCGCTTCGTCGAGGAGCAAGATCGGGGCATTCTTGAGGATGGCGCGGGCAATGGCGATCCACTGCCGCTGGCCGCCGGAGAGCGTGATGCCGCGCTCGCCGACCTGCGTATCGTAACCCTGATCCAGCCGCAGAATGAACTCGTCGCACTGGGCGGCGATGGCGGCGGCTCGAACCTCGTCACGGGAAGCGCCGGGCCGGCCGAAGGCAATGTTGTCGTGGATACTCGCGGCAAAGATCGTCGTATCTTGCGGCACGATGGCGATGCGGTCGCGCAGGGCATCCGGAGAAACCCGCCGGGCGTCGACGCCATCGACGGAAACGCTCCCCTGCTGTGGGTCGTAGAAGCGCAGCAGCAACGAAAAGATCGTGCTCTTGCCGGCGCCGGAGGGTCCGACGATCGCGACCGTCTCGCCCGGCTTGACGGCGAGCGACAGGCCATGGAGGGCGGATTTTCCCGGCCGCGACGGGTAGGAGAAGTGGACGTCGGAGAACTCGACGCGTCCTTGCGGCGGCTGCGGCAGCGGCGATGGATTGGCCGGGGCGGTGATCGGCGACACTTCGGCGAGCAGTTCGCCCAGCCGATCGGCCGCTCCTGCGGCCTGCGACAGTTCGCCCCAGACCTCGGAGAGCGAGCCCAGAGACGTGCCGGCAATGACGGAATAAAGCAGGAACTGGCCAAGCGTGCCGGCCGACAGCGTGCCCGCCAGCACGTTTTGGGCGCCGACCCATAGGACGGCGACGATGCTGCCGAAGATCATGGTGATGGCAAAGCCGGTGAGCAGCGAGCGTGATCTGATGGCCGCGCGCGCCGCCTGATACGCATTCTCGACCGCAGCACCGTAGCGCTCGGCAGCGGCGTCCTCGCCATTATAGGCCTGGATAGTGCGCGAGGCGACGATGGTTTCGTTGGCATAGGCGGAGGCGTTTGCCAGTGTGTCCTGTGCGGCCCGGGAGCGCTTGCGCACGGAGCGGCCGAAGCTGACAAGCGGCAGGACGATGATCGGGATGGCGATCAGCACGATGCTCGACAGCTTCGGGCTGGTGAAGATCATCATGCCGACGGCGCCGAGACAGAGAATGAGATTGCGCAATGCGACCGAAGCCGTGGCGCCGACGGCGGACTTGATCTGCGTGGTGTCGGCCGTCAGCCGCGAGACGATTTCGCCGGACTGGTTGACGTCGAAGAAGGAGGGCGGAAGTCGTGTTACATGGTCGAACACTTCGCGGCGCATGTCCGAGACGATGCGCTCGCCGATGGTGATGACGAAGTAATATCGCAGAGCGCTGGCGATCGCGAGAACGACCGCCATGGCCATGATGGCGGCGAAGTAGCTGTCGATCAGGCCGCGATTGGCCTGCTCGAAACCGTGGTCGATCATGCGGCGGATGGCAAGGGGCAAGGCCAGCGAAGTCACCGCCGCCAGCACCAGCGCGACAAGGGCACCGGCCACCATGCTGCGATAGCGCCTGAGATAAGGTGTCAGTCGCCCGAGCGAGCGGATGGATCTGCGCTTTTTGTCGTCTGCCTGGCCAGTCTCTGACAAGTGGTCTCCAATACCCAAATCAGCAAGGGCGTTCGTTTTTCGCCCCTTGTTATCCCTGCCGCCTTCATGTATAGGCACCGCATCTTAATTGGAAGCCGTGGCCTCAATCGGACTGCGGCTTCATTTATTCAATCGGTTCGATTGTCGCAATGGCTTGCGACAAATGGACCCTGGGCTTAGCAGGAAGATTGTCATGAAGGCCAACATCCATCCCGACTACCACATGATCAAGGTCGTCATGACTGACGGCACCGAGTACGAAACCTTTTCGACCTGGGGCAGCGAAGGCGCCGTGATGAACCTGGAAATCGATTCCAAGTCTCACCCGGCCTGGACCGGCGGCAACCAGCAGCTCATGGACCGCGGTGGCCGCGTTTCCAAGTTCAACAAGCGTTTCGGCGGCCTCGGCATCTAATTGCCTCTTGGTTTCGCATCTTGAAAGAGCCCGGTTTTACCGGGCTTTTTTATTGCCTGCGTCAGAGGTCAGGTCTCGTCGATCTCCGCGCCGTTGAGGCGGACACCGATCAGGTGAAACGTCAGCTATCTCAATTCAAAACAAAACCGGCCGCGCGACGCGCGACCGGTTCAATTCGTCTGAAATGGGCTTGTCGGCTTAGTTGCGGCCGAATGCGGTCTGCAGCAGGCTCAGCTGCGCCTTGACGCTGTTCTGGTTGTCCGGAACGATCGGTGCTTCGTTCGGGCGATAGATTTCGCGGTCGAGCAGGGCGACACGGTTCTGCAGGCGCAGCGAGCGCTCGACGAGATCGCGGAAGGCTTCCGGCAGATCGTTCCAGCCCGGGGCGGCGCGATCGACGTTGAAGCCGTCGAGGCGAACCTTGTTCTTTTCAGCCAAAACCTGGTCGCGGGACATTTCGCCGTTGTTGACGGCGCGCTGCAGCAGGAGCCAAGAGGCCATCTGCATCAGGCGGGTGGTGAGACGCATCGATTCAGCGGCGTAGAGCACGGAGGCCATGCGCGGCAACACCTTAGAAGCGGCGCGGCCCTGGCCATCGAGATAGCCTGCGGTCTCTTCGACCAAGGACATGCCCTCGGAATAAAGCACCCTGAACTGCGTCGAAGAAGCAGCATGCCCTGCAAAACTGATCGTGTTCAATCCAAGTTCCGACATC
>JAGWJK010000733.1 GCA_028865845.1 Rhizobiaceae bacterium | reverse complement strand
AGTGCTGCGGCGCCAAGCCCGGAATCCTTCATGAACGACAGGGCCGTGCGCATGCTGTCGGCAGTACCGGCCGCGCTGGTGAAGGAAACGGATTGTGTCTCCGGCCCGTCCGCGAGCGCCAGAACCGTATTCGTTGTGCCGAAGTCGAAACCAAGCGCTCGAGCCATGCCCGCACTCCTTTCTGCCGAAAATGTCTGGAATGGGCAAAGCCCCATGAGAAGCGCGAGACGCGCCCTAGTCTTGAAGAGGGCGCGTCATGGCATGACTGAAGTGCAAGCGCAAGACTTGAAGGCCGACAAAGTAAAACGGGCGCCTCGCGGCGCCCGTGATGCTTATTCTGCCGCGATCGCTGTCGGCGGCTCCTGTTCGTGCGCTTGTTCCGGCTTGCGTCTGCCGAAGCGGCCAACGAAGTCGTTGAGGCGGTTCATTTCCAGGAAGATGACCGGCGTGATGAACAGCGTCAGGATCTGAGAGACGACCAGACCGCCGACGATGGCGATACCGAGCGGCTGGCGCAGCTCCGAACTCGCACCACCGCCAACTGCGATCGGCAGGGCACCGAGCAGGGCGCAGAAGGTCGTCATCATGATCGGGCGGAAACGGCGGACGCAGGCTTCGTGGATGGCTTCCGCCGGCGATATGCCGTCACCGGATCGAAGCGTTTCCAGCGCCACGTCGATCATCATGATCGCGTTCTTCTTGACGATACCGATGAGCATCAGCAAGCCGATGAGCGCGATGATCGACAGGTCGAAGCCGAACAGCTTGAGGGAGAGCAGGGCGCCGAGGGCAGCGGCCGGCAGACCCGACAGGATCGTCAGCGGGTGGATGAAGCTTTCGTAGAGAACGCCGAGAACGACGTAGATCGTCAGAACGGCCGCAAGGATCAGGTATGGCGTGCTGCCCTGCGACTGCTGGAAGATCTGGGCGGTACCGCCGTAGGACGTAAAGACGTCCGCCGGCATGTTGATGTCCTTCTTGATCTGGTCGATGACGTCGGTGGCGTCGCCAAGCGCTTCGCCTGCCGGCAGGTTGAAGGACACAGTGGTCGAAACGAGCTGGCCCGTCTGGTTGATCGTGACCGGGCCGGTATTGCGCACGATGTGGGCGAAGGCCGACAACGGAACCTGATCGCCCTTCGACGACGTCACATGGATGCGCGACAGCTTTTGGTCGTCCCAGGGCTGGTTCGCATCATATTCGATGATCACGTCATAGCTGTCGCCGGTCGACTGGATCTGCGCGGCGGCGTAGTCGCTGAAGGCCTCTTCAAGCGTCGTGCGCAGCAGCGTGTTGTTGATGCCGTAGGCAGCCGCCTTCTCCGTGTCGACGACGATATTGGCCTGCAACGCATTGTACTGCGCGTCGGTGGTCACGTCGGTGAAGCGCGGATCCTTGCGCATCTCCTGCAGCATCTTGTTGGCCCACTGGTTCGTCAGATCCGCGTTGAGGGCCTGGATGATGAGCTGATACTGGCTGGCGGTCTGGCGTCCGCCGAAGCGAAGGCTCTGCTGCGGGTTGATGAAGACCTGGATACCGGGGATCTTGGCAACGGCAGCGCGCATTTCGCGCAGCGTCTGGTCGAGCGGTTCGCGATCCTTCTTGTCCTTCAGCTGGGCATAGATCGTACCGTTGTTGAGGGTCTGGCGGGCGCTTGCGCCGACGACCGACATCACGTGCTCTACGGCCGGGTTCGCCTTGATGGCCGCAGCAGCCTGGTTCTGCAGGTCACGCATGGCCGGATAGGAAATATCCTGACGGGCGCGCGTGGAAATCTGCAGTCGGCCGATGTCTTCCTGCGGGAAGAAGCTGGCCGGCAGCGTCATGAAGAGGTAGGCCGAGAGCGCCACCGAGGCAATGAAGCTTCCAAGCACGATGAAGCGATTGCGAATACACCATTCGACGCCCTTGCCGTAGTTGACCTCGGTCCAGTTGAACGCCTTATTGAACAGGCGCACGGGCAGGGGAGGATGGCTGTGAGCGCTGGAGAGGCGCGAGCCGAGCATCGGGGTGACCGTCAGGGAGACGATCGCCGAGGATACGATGGCGATCGCAACGACCATGCCGAATTCGTTGAAGATGCGGCCAACGACGCCGCCCATCAGCAGGATCGGAATGAACACGGCGATCAGCGAGATCGACATGGAGATGATCGTATAGCTGACTTCGGCGGCACCCTGGATGGCGGCCTGCCGCACAGGCATGCCTTCTTCCATATGCCGCAGGATGTTTTCGAGCATGACGATTGCGTCGTCCACGACGAGACCGACCGCGATCGTCAATCCGAGCAGGGAGATGTTATCGACGCTATAGCCGAGCACATACATCATGCCGAAGGTTGATATCAGCGACAGAGGCACGGCGAGACCGGGGATGATCGTTGCCGTGACGTGGCCCGTGAACATGTAGATGACGAAAACGACGAGGCCGATGGTCAGCAGCAACGTGAACTTGACGTCGGTGATGGCCTCGCGGATCGGCTGGGCCGAGTCGTTCATGACGGTCATTTTGACGGAAGCCGGCATTTCGGCATGCAGCTTCGGTAGTGTCTGGTTGACGGCATCGACGACGTCGACGGTGTTGGCGTCCGGCTGGCGCTGGATCGCCAGGATGATCGCCCGCTGGCCGTCGTACCAGCTGCCGATATTCTGGTTTTCGACGCTGTCCTGGACGTCGGCGACATCGCCGAGGTGAATCGGATTGCCGTTGGGATTGGCGATCACAAGCGTGCGGAACTGGTCGGCGTTGACGCGCTGCGTATCCGCATTGATCGTCATGCTCTGCGCTGCGTCCTGCAGCGTGCCGACCGGAACCTGGTTGTTGGCGTTGACGACGGCTGTGTTGACCGTGTCGATACCAATGCCGCGATCGAGAAGTTTGTTGGGGTCGACGTCGATACGCACCGCATAGGTCTGCGCGCCGTTGACGGTCACTTCGGCGACGCCTGGGAGGGTCGAGATCGACGGCGCGATGATGTTTTCGGCGATATCGTCAAGCTTGCTGCGCTGCAGGGTGTCGCTCTGCACGGCGATCAGCATGACCGGCGCATCGGCCGGGTTGGTCTTTCTGTAGCTCGGCGGGGTGGTCAGGTTGTTCGGCAATTTCCTCTGCGCAGTCGAGATCGCCGCCTGCACGTCACCGGCGGCGGCATCAATGCTGCGGTCGAGGTTGAACTGCAGCACGATGCTGGTATTGCCAAGCGAGTTCGTCGAGGAAATTTCGCTGATACCGGGGATCGTCTCGAACTGCTTGATCAGCGGCGTGGCGACCGAGGTCGCCATGGTCTGCGGCGAGGCACCCGTCAGCTGGGCCGAGACGTTGATCGTCGGAAAGTCCACCTGCGGCACCGCCGCCACGGGAATGAGCCGGTAGCCGGCGAGACCCGCGAGAACCACGCCGATGGCGAGAAGCGTGGTCGCCACCGGTCGCTGGATACAGA
>JAGWJK010000732.1 GCA_028865845.1 Rhizobiaceae bacterium | reverse complement strand
GGGCTCGCCTTTGCCGGCATGGCTGCCATCGCCGAGGGCAAACCCACCGCCGTTGGAGGCGCTGGCAGCTATATGCTCGGCATCCTGCTCTCGCTCGGCGCGGCCTTCTTCTATGCACTGGCGGCAATCGCGGCCAAATGGCTGAAGGGAACGCCGCCGCATCTGATCGCGCTCATCCAGGTTTCGACAGGCATTCTGATGCTTGCGCCGTTTACCGAATTCTCCGCCCTGCCGCGCGATGCCGGAGCGTGGTCGATGCTTGCGACGATGGGCATCGTGCATACCGGCCTGATGTATGTGCTGCTTTACGGCGCCATCCAGAAGCTGCCGACGCACCTGACCGGCGCACTATCTTTCATCTACCCGATCGCCGCCATTGCCGTCGATCGCCTCGCCTTCGGGCATGCGCTGGCAATGCCACAGATCATCGGCGCGGCGGTTATTCTTATCGCAGCAGCGGGCATGAATCTTGGCTGGACGATCCCATTGCCGCGTCGCAAGGAAGCGGCAGAATGACCAGCAGCCAACGCCGATCGACCAGTCATTCTATTTGGTCGGGCGTGCACAGGCCTGCGACTGACCGTCAAGTCCTTCCGCCAACCGCTCAAAGGCCACAGTTGCCGCTCCGGCGTTGCGAGTGACACGCAGGACATAGAGCGCGTCGAAATCCTTGCCGTGCCATTTCGGTATCGATTTCGGATCGCCGGCATTCTCCGACATCAGCTCGCGCGCGAGATCGACGATCTGCTTGTGCTCCCAGGCCACGAACACGAGCTTGTCCCGCAGGTCTGGAGCGGCGAGCGCCGCCTTCAGCCCGGCGATGTCGTCATAACCGAAGCTGGTATCGACCGGCATGCCAAGATCGATCGCAGTCGGCTCGATGGTCGCCAGCGGCCGCACATAGTCATAGGAGGTCCCGCCGTCGTCCTTGCGCCTGGAAGGGTTTGGCGCGAAAATCGCCGCGGGCCTGCCAAACAGCCGGGTGAGAACCGGCGGCAGGGCAAGCGCACGATTGAGGCCCTGGCAGCTCAGCTGGCCTAGCCCTGCCTCAGGTTTTTCGCCGTGGCGCAGGAAAACGATCGTCTCGGTCGCTGCATTTCCGCTCGCTTCCGTAAGGCCGGCCGACGCAGCAAGGATCAGCAACCCGACGACAATCAGGCGCTGGAGCCGACCGCTCACCGCTGCGCATCCATCGCCATGCGGACGGCCAGTCCGGCAAGCACCGTACCCATTAGCCATCGCTGCATCAGCATGAAGGCCGGGCGCTCCGAGAAGAACTGCGCGATCGAGCCGGCGGTGAGCGCAAAGATCGCGTTGAAAGTCAGGCTGACGGCAATGTGGGTCAGACCGAGAATGATCGACTGCGTAAAGACGCTTCCTGCCGTCGGATCGATGAACTGCGGCAGCAGCGACAGATAGAGAACCGTGATCTTGGGGTTTAAAAGGCTGGTCACCAGACCCATGGCGAACAGACGGCGCGGCCCATCCTTCGACAGTTCCCGCACCTGAAAAGCCGCCCGGCCGCCCGGCTTCAGCGCGTTCCAGGCCAGCCAGGCAAGATAAAGAGCGCCACCGAGCCGCAAGGCATCGTAGGCGAAGGGTACTGCGAGAACGAAAGCGGTGATGCCGAGTGCCGCGGAAAACATGTAGAAGATGAAACCGCAGGCGACGCCGCCAAGCGATATCAGGCCTGCGACCGGCCCCTGCGAGATCGATCGCGACACCAGATAAATCATGTTCGGACCAGGCGTCACCACCATGCCGAACGCAATCAGGGCAAACGCAATCATGCTGGTGAGATGCGGCATCGGGGTCTCCGGCGGGCGAATGGGGTCAGAAGGTGATTTGCGCGGTGGGAACGAGCTTGATGCTGCATCGGCCGGCATCGAAACCATCCAGCACGGCATTGTGATGCTCGATGATTGCTTCGAACGACAACTTGCCCATGTCGGCAGTGGTATGGCCGTCGGCAATCAGCGTCACGTTGAAACCAAGCGAAACGGCCCGCCGCGCCGTGGTGTCGACGGTGAATTGCGTCATGCAGCCGCCAAGCACGAGGCGGGTAATTCCCCGTGCCCGCAGCCGGGCTTCGAGATCGGTCTCGAAAAAGGCATCGCTGCTGGTCTTGTGCACGACGACGTCGCCCGCCTCCGGAGCGATTTCGCGGCGCAATTGCCAGCCGACGCTGCGCTTGGAAAGCCGATGGGTCCCCTGACCGTCATGCTGGACGATGAACGCCGGAATGCCGGCGGCACGTGCGGTGTGCTTCAATGCCGACAGTCTCGCAATGACGCCTTCCAGGGCAGCGTCGGTCACCGGCTGGCGGGCAGGCGTGCCGAGCCCGGTCAGGACGGCATTCTGGAGGTCGATCAGAAGCAGTGCGGAGGACATGGGAGCCTTATAAGACGCAGTTTCGACGGCCGTTAACCCTTTGGTAGTACGTCCACGCCGTTTGTGCAATCGCTTGAAAATACTGATGTGGCGCGGTAGATCAGACTTCTGTCCGGGGAGGAGATCATCATGACGCTTGCAGCCTTGCTTGCCTATAGCGGCGCGCTTTTCATTGCCGCGGCGATTCCCGGTCCCGGAATTACTGCGATCGTTGCTCGTGCTCTCGGTTCCGGCTTCCGCGAAACCTTCTTCATGGGGCTGGGCCTCGTGCTTGGCGACACGATTTACCTGACGGCGGTCATTCTCGGCCTCGCTTTCGTGGCGCAGACCTTTACCGAGGTGTTCATCGTCATCAAGATCGGCGGGGCGCTCTATCTCGGTTATATCGCCTGGAAGCTCTGGACATCAGGACTGCTTTCCGCCGATGTCGCCGCGAAGAAATCGACGGGTGCCGGCATGGCCTTCCTGTCCGGTCTACTGGTGACCCTCGGTAACCCGAAGACCATGCTGTTCTACATCGCCCTCGTGCCGACGCTGATCGATATTCGCAGCATCGGGCCGCGCGAATATGCCATGCTGCTGACGGCAACTTTCACCGTCCTTCTCGTCGTTCTCGTGCCTTACATGCTGCTGGCATCGCGGGCCCGGACGCTGCTCAAGCGGCCGAAAGCGTTGCAGATTTTGAACCGCACGGCCGCAGGCATTCTGGCAGGCACAGCGGCCTTTATCGCGACCCGGGCCGCCTGAAAAAATATTCCAATACAGTCCGATTCAACGGATTTATGTCCTATATAGCCGGTGGCGCTGAGTGATCCCATTCTGGTTTCTGCCGAGTTTTGAACGTATTCTGCCGCCACAATTCCAAAAGGGAGAGCTACCATGTCCGACACCCGCAAGCCCGGCCGCGGCCGCGTTTATGCTTCGATCACAGACACCATCGGCGATACCCCGATCGTACGGCTCGACAAGCTGGCCAAGGAAAAGGGCGTCAAGGCCAACCTGCTGGCAAAGCTTGAATTCTTCAACCCGATCGCGTCCGTCAAGGACCGCATCGGCGTCG
>JAGWJK010000731.1 GCA_028865845.1 Rhizobiaceae bacterium | reverse complement strand
AGGCTCTGCATCGTCGCCCGGATCTGCTGCTGCAAAGGATGATCGTAGCCGACGTAGCCCTTGGGATCGATATCCTGGTGACAGCAGGCGCAGACGAAGCCGGAATGCTTGCCGGAGCAATTGTTGTGCAGCGCCGTCGGCTTGTCGATGGTGCGAGCCTGATGGATGATCGTCTTCTGATCCGACGACCAGTGCGCGCCGCATTCGAGCGCGCTGACATCACGACCGGCGCGGGCCAGCATCGAGGCGGCAAGCGCCACATGCTCATCCTCGCCGCTATGCGAGGAACAGGCGAGCGCCAGCTCCTTGTTGCCGAAGCCATAGGCATCGGCCGCGCCGCTTTCGACCAATGCCAGCGCCTGCATCGCCTTGCAGGCCGAGCGCGGAAACACGCCGGCCTCGATATCGCCGAGGGACAGGACGAGCTTGCCGTCTCCATCGACCACGGCGACCGAGCCGCGATGGCGGCTCTCCACGAGATTTCCACGGGTGACTTCGACACAGACGGGATTGGACATGGCGGGCACTCTTTGATTTGCGGGATGGTCCCTTGATAGCCGCTGCACAGAGCGTTGCCAACCGTCATATGAATTGAGAGCCTTACGGAATTCTAACGCTTGCGTGACCGTGTGGCAGGTCTAAAACGACGGCATCAGGAATCATCGTCTCCCATGCTTGCCGCCCTTCTCCGCATCATCCGCGACCCTTATCTGCGCATACCGACGCTGACGCTTTTCGTGCTCGGCTTCACCTATGCGTCGACGCTACCCTACCAGTCGATCATCGGCATCAACGAGTTGGGTCTCAGCGACAGCAGTTATTCGGTGCTCATTTTCGCGGCGGCGGCGATCAACGTTTCGGCGAGCGTTCTGCTCGGCATTCTGTCCGATACGCTTGGCGACCGGCGCCCCCTTGTGCTTGCACTGACGACGGCAGGCGTTCTCGGTTTCGGCCTGATCTATGTGCTGCGCAGCGCATGGATTTTCATTTTCTGCGTGCTGTTTCTCATCCCCATCAGCAATTCGACCTTCTCGATCCTGTTCGGCAGCGTCCGGGCGCGGACGAACGATCTGGACAGTCGCGAGGCCGTCTCGGTGACTTCGACGGTGCGCGCGGTCTATTCCGGTTCCTGGGCTTTGATGCCGGGATTGGTCGGGCTTTATCTCGCGCAGTCGCAGAGCATGATGCCCGCCTATGCGGTGGCAAGCACCGCAAGTCTTTCCTGTTTCTGCCTCTACTTCTTCTTCGTGCCGCGCGGCGAGCGAAACACATCCGCCCGGTCCCAGGGCGAAGGCGGCTTCCTCTCGTCGCTTGCACGCCTGCTCGAACCCTCGATCCTGATCAGGCTCGGCAGCATGGCGCTGATTACAGGCACACAAAGGCTGAGCACCACCCTTTCGCCGCTGATCATAACCCATGCGGCCCACGGAACTGTCGTTACCGTCGGTTTCGTCTCCGGCGGCGTCGCCTTTCTCGAAATGCCCTTCATGCTCTTTTGGGGCGCGATGATGCGGCGCTTTCACAACGTCCACGTCCTGATCGCCGGCGCCATCATCTATTCGATCTATCTGGTGCTCGTCAGTTTCGCGACCGCGCCTTGGCACATCTACGCCCTGATCGGCATCAATTCCTGCGGTGCGGCAGCCATCCTCTGCGTGCCGATCTCATATCTGCAGGACCTGATTGCCGATAAGCCCGGCCTCGGCAGCTCGCTGATTTCAGTCAACCTTTTCCTGAGCGGTGGCGTCGCAGCCATCCTCTTTGCGATCGGCACGACGATATCCGACTACTCCGGCACCGCCCTCGTCGGCGCCGCGAGCGGATTGATCGCGGTGGTGCTGATGCTGGCATTGGATAGCAGAAGGACGGCGGTGGTCGCTTAAACGGCCCTCGGAGCATCTGTGTATTATAATTGACAGTCGAGATCTGTGTATTATAGTACACAGATGATCGAAATTCGCCAGACCGTCGAATTTGCGAATTGGCTCGCAAAGCTCAAGGATATCAATGCGGTCGCGCGGATCCAGGTGAGAATCCGCCGCTTGTCACTCGGAAATCCCGGCGACGTGAAATCGGTTGGCGAAGGCGTGAGTGAACTCCGCATCGATTACGGACCGGGATACCGGCTTTATTTTCAAATGCGCGGCCAGACGCTCGTTCTGCTCTTGCTCGGCGGGGACAAGAGTACTCAGAGCGCCGACATAGCAAAAGCCAAAGCACTCGCGAAGGAGGCTTGACCATGGCACTCGAAACGAAACCCTGGGACCCGACGGAACATCTCGACAGTCCCGAAGCCATCGTAGCTTATGTCGAGGCTGCATTCGAAGACGGCGACCCCGCATTGATTGCAGCCGTTATCGGCGACGTTGCGCGCGCACGCGGCATGACCCAACTGGCAAAGGAAGCAGGCGTCAGTCGCGAGACGATCTACAAGGCATTCAGCGAAGGCGGCAATCCGACGTTGGAAACGCTATCGGGCGTCATTCGGGCACTCGGTCTGAAACTGACGGTAAAAGCAGCTTAGATTTTTCGCTTTTATACAGCCATTAAATCCGAGAGATAGCGTCACCGGGCTGATCGAGATTTTCGTAATATTTGGCGAGGCTGGTTTTGTCCAAGGCATTGGTATTAAGCGGCGGCGGCCCAATTGCGGTCGCCTGGGAATGCGGGCTAATCGCCGGTCTTGCTCAGTCCGGCTGTACCCTGGCGGATGCGGATTTTATTCTCGGAACCTCCGCGGGCGCGATCGTCGGCGCTCAGCTTGCCGGGGGACGCGATCCGGTTGTCATGGCAGAGAAGATCATGGCGGAAGCCGATCGGCCGCGTGGCGCGGGAAACGGCGCCCTTCATTCCGCTGAGGCCATCACGAAACTACCCGAACTGTTCGCGAAATCACAAAGCAGCGAACTCGGCCGTATCGAAGTTGGCGCCTATGCCCTGGCCTCATCGACGCCAGACGACATAGCGACCTATGTTCAACAGATGTCGTCGATCATTGACGTTGACTATTGGCCGGAGACGCTGGGCATCGTCGCAGTCGATATTGCCGACGGCAAGCCACGGATACTGCGGCAAGACTGCGGCGCCACCCTTGGAACAGCCGTGGCGGCAAGCTGTTGCCTGCCCGGTCTTTCGCCGCCGGTGCCGATCGCAGGCAGGCTCTACATGGATGGTGGCATGCGCTCGACCGCCAATGCCGACCTCATCGCTCACTTTGACACTGTTTTCATCCTCGGCTTCCATCCACCGGGTCCTGTCGGACAGCGGATCATGTCTCGGGTAACAGCCCAAGCCGACACGCTGACGACCGGTGGAATGCGGGTTCTTGTCGTGGCGCCTGATGAAGCATGTCTTGAGGCCATCGGTGCGAATAGCAGGGACTTTTCCCGCCGGCCGCAGATTGCACGGACGGCAATCATGCAAGGTGGTGCAATTGCCGATCGCCTCGCGGAACATTG